>CANHGF010000194.1 GCA_947460065.1 Comamonadaceae bacterium | reverse complement strand
TGTCACGGGCGGTCTCCTGCGCCTGCTGGGCCATGGTGCGGGCACTGACGGCCTGGGCCCCGGTATCCTGGCTGCGGCGTGCCAACTCCTCCTGAATGCCGCTGAGCTTTTGCCAAAGCAGCACCGCCAAGCCCAGACCGGCCGCAGCCAGGGCCAGCACCAGCCAGGCCCACCAGCGGGACTGCCACCAGTCGGCGGTCGGCGTCAGATCCTGGATGGGGGGCGGCAGATCGGCCGCGTCTTGCGGCACCGCTGCGGCCGCAGGCATGCCTTGCGATGGACCTGTCGTCGATGCGGAAGAAGGGGCCGAAGCCGCGGGCTCATTCATGGAAAGCCGATTTTATCGAGGCCAACACCTCAGGCAGTGCAGGCCTGGATTGAAGCACTTGCGCGAACCCAGCCATTCGAGCAGCCTGCGCGATGCGCGGATGGGTAGCCAGAGCGCGGGCCGCGCCCCAGTCCAGCCCGACCGGTAAATGGGCAATCGCCTCCGAGCTGCTGAACAGCCACAGAGATCCGTCCCGGCTGGCATCCAGGATGCGCTGATGCTGCTCGCTCGAAAACTGCGGCGAACGCCGCTCATAGACCGCCACCGATGACACCGCAGCACCGCAGCGTTCAAGCTGCTCGGCCAGCCAGTTGCGGCCAGCCCCGCCATCACTGTGCGCGCTAACGTTATGTGTGCTGTTGCCACGCACCAGCAAGACCTGACGGCCGGCCCAAGGGCGCTGACCGATGACCTGCCACAGCGCTTCGGAATCAAACTGCTCAGCGTCCCGAGCCGGCTCGTCGATCAGGGATTCGGCCAGACCCAGCGAGCGCAGCCTGGCTCCCGTACCCGGCCCGGGGGCCAGACAGCGCAGGCCAGGCGGCCAGGGGCCAGACCAGCCTTCAAAAAAATGCTCCACCGCATTGCCACTGACGAACATCAACGCCGCATACTGCGGCAGCCGCTGCCACCAGGCAGCCAACTCGGAGGGCGGCAACAGCGGCGCGATCTCAAGCAAAGGCATGGCCAGAGCGGGCAGACCAGCGCCCTGCAATTGAGCCACCCAGCGCTGAGCGTCGGCCAGCGGGCGGGTGACCAAGACGCAAGCGGTGGTTTTCATCAGGTCGCCGGGTCAGCCGGGACGGCTGCCACAGGGGCGGGCCTCAAAGGACAGGCAGGCCTTGGGCACCGCCGGCGCGCAGCAAAGCGGCCACCCGCTCACCCAGGGCTCGGGCTTGGCCCTGATCGGTTACAACGGCCCTCTCGCTGACCCGCACCAGCGGCGACAACGGCCGCGGCGCCGCCTGCACCACTTCATCGCCCAGATCGCCGGGGTCACCCCAGGCGGCATCCAGGCGCAGCAAACCATCGGCGGCGGCACCGCGGGTGAAGGCAGCCAGCGGCATCGAGCAGCTCCCGCCCATGGCGCGCGAGACCGAGCGCTCAGCCGTCACCGCCAGCCAGCTCGGCATGTGGGCCAGCGTGGCCAAGCCGTCCAGCATGTCCTGCCGATCGGCCCGCACCTCGATGCCCAATGCGCCTTGGCCGGCCGCCGGCAGCATGTCGGTTTCTTCGAACACCGAGCGGATGCGCGCGGCCAAACCCAAGCGTTTGAGACCAGCGGCGGCCAGCACGATGGCCTGGTAATGGCCCTCGTCAAGCTTGCGCAAACGGGTGTCGAGATTGCCACGCAGCGGCATGATCTTCAGGTCGGGGCGCAAGGCCCTGATCAGCACCTGCCGGCGCAGGCTGGAGGTGCCGACCACCGCACCTGCTGGAAGGTCAGCGAGCGTGCCAAATTGGTTGGACACAAAGGCGTCGCGCGGGTCCTCACGCTCCATCACGCAGGCCAATGCAAAACCTTCGGGCAAGTCCATGGGCACATCCTTGAGCGAATGCACCGCCAAGTCGGCCCGTCCGTCGGCCAGCGCGGTTTCGAGCTCCTTGACAAACAGGCCCTTGCCACCGACCTTGCTGAGCGAGCGGTCCAGGATCTGATCGCCCTGGGTGGTCATGCCCAAAAGCTCGACCTGCCAGCCCAGTTGCTGTTCCAGCAAGGCTTTGACATGTTCGGCCTGCCAAAGGGCGAGGCGGCTTTCACGGGTGGCGATGACGACTTTTTTAGGGCTGGACATAGGGTGGACCACCGGTAACTCGGTGGTAATTGGATGCCGATACCCGATGCTAGCATGGGGTATTTCCGTCGCCTGCCATGAACCACCCCGCCCCCACCAGAACCAGCGCAGTACCGTCACGCAGCCGCCAGAACGAGCGCCCGCTGGTGGAAGACATTCGCCTGCTGGGCCGCCTCCTGGGCGATGTGATCCGCGAACAGGAAGGACAAGCCGCCTTTGACCTGGTCGAGCAGGTGCGCAAGCTGTCGGTGGCTTTTAGGCGCGACGCCGATCACGAGGCCGACAAAGCCCTGAAAAAGCTGCTCAAAAGCCTCAGCGGCGACCAGACCGTCAGCGTGATCCGGGCCTTCACCTATTTCAGCCACCTGGCCAACCTGGCCGAAGACCGCCACCACATCCGCCGGCGTGCCGTCCATGAGCGCCAGGGCGATACCCAGGAAGGCAGCATCGAGGTGGCCCTGGCCCGCCTGCGCTGGGCCGGGCTGTCCACGCGCACCATCTCGCAGACCCTGGCCCACAGCCTGGTGGCGCCGGTGCTCACCGCGCACCCGACTGAGGTACAGCGCAAAAGCATCCTCGATGCCGAGCGCGACATCGCGCAGTTGCTGGCCTCTCGCGAAGACATCCGGCTGCGGGCAGCCGCCTTCAACGCCGCCCGCGATGCGCTGACCCCGCGCGAACTCGAAGCCAACGAGACGCAGCTGCGGGCACGGGTGATGCAGCTGTGGCAGACCCGGCTGCTGCGCTTTACCAAGCTGACGGTGGCCGACGAAATCGACAACGCCCTGTCCTACTACGAGGCCACCTTCCTGCGCGAGATCCCCAAGATCTACGCCAACCTCGAGCGCGAGCTCGGGCAGCACCCGGTAGCCAACTTCCTGCGCATGGGCCAGTGGATAGGCGGTGACCGCGACGGCAACCCCCATGTCAGCGCGCAGACCCTGACCTATGCGCTCGAGCGCCAGGCTGATCTGGCGCTGCGCCACTACCTCACCGAGGTGCACCTGCTGGGGCGCGAGCTGTCGATGTCGGCCCTGCTGACCCCAATCTCGCCCGCAATGCAAGAGCTGGCCGATCAGTCGCCCGACGTCAACGAGCACCGGCTCGACGAGCCCTACCGCCGCGCCCTGACCGGCATTTATGCGCGCCTGGCCGCCACCCTCAAGGCGCTCAGCGGCGGCGAAGCGGCCCGCCATGCCCTGCCGCCCCAAAACCCATACGCCCAGGCGCACGAGCTGCTGGTCGACCTGCGCACCATCGAGGCCTCGCTGCTGTCGCACCATGCCAAACCGCTGGCCGATCAGCGCCTGCACGGCCTGATACGGGCGGTCGAGGTATTCGGCTTTCACCTGGCCACGGTGGACCTGCGGCAAAGCTCGGACAAGCACGAGCAGGTGATCGCCGAGCTGCTCAAAGTGGCCGACCTGGCGCCTGACTACGCGGCCCTGGACGAAACGGCGCGCCAGTCCTTGCTCTTGCAGCTCCTGGCCGACCCCCGCCCAGTACGGCTGCGCGAGGCCCCCTACAGCGAGCTCGCGCACTCGGAGCTGGCGATCTTCGAGGCCGCCGCCCATGTGCGCCAGCGCTATGGTGAGCAGGCCATACGCCATTACATCATCAGCCATACCGAGGCAGTCAGCGACCTGCTGGAAGTCATGCTGCTGCAGAAGGAATGCGGCTTGCTGCACGGCGTACTGCGCCCCTCTGGGCCGAGGCGCCAGAGCCAGGCACGCATGAACCTGATCGTGGTGCCGCTGTTCGAGACGATCGAAGACCTGCGCAATGCCGCCGGCATCATGCGCCAGTTCTATGCTCTGCCCGGCATCTCGGAGCTGATGCAGGCCAGCGGCGCCGAACAAGAGGTGATGCTGGGCTACTCCGACAGCAACAAGGACGGTGGCATCTTCACCAGCAACTGGGAGCTCTACCGCACTGAGATCGCACTGGTGGCCCTGTTCGATGAGCTCTCGAACTCCCACAACATCCAGCTGCGCCTGTTCCACGGCCGTGGGGGCACGGTCGGCCGCGGCGGCGGACCCAGCTACCAAGCCATCCTGGCTCAGCCGCCCGGCACGGTACGCGGCCAGATTCGCCTGACCGAGCAGGGCGAGGTCATCGGCTCCAAATACGCCAACCCGGAAATCGGCCGACGCAACCTGGAAACCCTGGTGGCTGCCACGCTGGAGGCCACTTTGCTGCAACCGACGCGGCCAGCGTCCAAGGTCTTCCTGGAGACCGCCGCCCGGCTGTCGCAGGCCAGCATGCAGGCCTACCGCGCCCTGGTCTACGAGACGCCAGACTTTGAAACCTATTTTTTCAAGGCCACGCCCATACGCGAGATCGCCGAACTCAATATTGGATCGCGGCCAGCCTCGCGCAAGGCCTCGCAAAAAATCGAAGACCTGCGCGCCATCCCCTGGAGCTTCAGTTGGGGCCAGTGCCGTCTGGCGCTGCCAGGCTGGTACGGATTCGGCTCGGCGGTCGAAGACCTGCTGGGCCAAGACAGCACTCAGCGCAAGCAGACTGTGGCATTGCTGCAGAAAATGTACAAGCAATGGCCGTTCTTCCGCACCCTGCTCTCAAATATGGACATGGTGCTGGCCAAGAGCGACCTGGCCCTGGCTTCGCGATACGCCGATTTGGTCGACGATGCCCGGCTGCGAAAGAAAATTTTCTCGGCCATCGAGGCTGAATGGCAGCGCACCGTCGAGGCGCTGCAATTGATCACCGGCGACAAGCAGCGCCTGGCCGGCAACCCGGCCCTGCAGCGCTCGATGCGCCACCGCTTCCCCTACATCGACCCCCTGCACCATCTGCAGGTCGAACTGATACGCCGCTACCGCGCCGGCCAGGCCGACGAGCGCGCCCAGCGCGGCATCCATATCAGCATCAATGGGATTGCGGCGGGGCTGAGGAACACCGGCTGAACGATCCGCACAGCGTCCACAGTGGACCTGGGCTCGACTGACCTTGCCGCCCAGCACGAATTGCATCGCCCCGGCCACCGGGCGACTGTGAGCTCCGGCATAAAGCAGGGTGATGGAACCCACCGCCAGCAAAGCTTCCCGCAATGTAAACCTCAGATCTGGGAAAAACTCGAGGACGCGGGCCCAATAAAAGCGGACTTTGCCCTTGCCCCGCAGCACGCAAGAGGGCTTACTTATCTAAACTAAACTTTCCGAAAAGTGTAAACTAATGTAAAGAGAGTGCGACCCGAGTTGACATGACCACCACGGCGGTAGCTCGAAGACAAGCGAAGGGCGCCACCTTGGACAACCATGCATATCTTCATGCCAGCCGCGCGGTCCATATCGTTCGGGTCAACTCATTCAAACCGACCGACCCACATCTCTTTCCCGAAGC
>CANHGF010000193.1 GCA_947460065.1 Comamonadaceae bacterium | reverse complement strand
GCCCCCAAGGCGATGGCGTCGACGAAGACCACATCGTCCGGGATCTGCCACTTGGCGATCTTTCCATCATAGAAAGCCAGCAATTGCTCGCGGGTGAGCTCGGCCCCGGGCTTCTTGACGATCAGCACAATCGGCCTCTCGTCCCACTTGGGATGGGGCATGCCGATACAGGCGGCCATGGCCACATCGGGATGGGCCACCGCCAGGTTCTCAATATCGATGGAGCTGATCCATTCGCCGCCGGACTTGATCACGTCCTTGCTGCGATCGGTGATCTGCATATAGCCATCGGCGTCAATCATGGCCACATCGCCGGTCGGGAACCAGCCGCTTTGCAGCGGGTCGCCGCCCTCGCCTTTGAAGTATTCGCCGATCACCCAGGGCCCGCGCACCAGCAGGTTACCGAAGGTCTGGCCATCCCAGGGCAGTTCCTGGCCTTCATCGTCGACGATCTTCATGTCGACCCCGAAAACCGCCCGCCCCTGTTTCAGGCGTATCTTCATCTGCTCGGACTCGGGCAGGCTCAGGTGCTTGTTCTTAAGGGTACAGACCGTGCCCAGCGGGCTCATTTCGGTCATGCCCCAGGCGTGCAGCACCTCGACGCCGTAGTCGTCGCGGAAGGCGCTGATCATGGCCGGCGGACAGGCCGAGCCGCCGATGACGGTGCGCTTGAGCGAGGAAAACTTCAGGCCACCCGGCCGCATATGACCGAGCAGCATTTGCCAGACCGTGGGCACGCCGGCGGCATAGGTCACCTGCTCGGCTTCGAGCAACTCATAGACCGACTTGCCGTCGAGGCCCGGCCCTGGGAACACCAGCTTGGCCCCAGTGAGCGCGGCCGAATAAGGAATGCCCCAGGCGTTGACATGGAACATGGGCACCACCGGCAGCACCGAATCGCGGGCCGACAGGCCCATGGCGTCGGGCAAAGCAGCGCCAAAAGCATGCAGCAAGGTGGAGCGGTGGCTGTAGAGCGCGGCCTTGGGGTTACCCGTGGTGCCGCTGGTGTAGCACATGCTCGATGCGGTGTTTTCGTCAAAGCGGGGCCAGTGGTACTCGGTGCTTTGCCCACCGATCCAGGTTTCAAAACTCTGCAAATGAGGGATGCCGCTGTCCTTGGGCAGGTGTGTATCGCCACACAGGGCGATGTAATGGCGCACCGTCTGGCACTTGGCAGCGATGGCTTGCACGATGGGCAGGAAGCTCAGGTCAAAGCACAGCACCTGGTCCTCAGCATGGTTGGCAATCCAGGCGATCTGGTCGGGATGCAAGCGAGGGTTGATGGTGTGCAGCACCCGGCCCGAGCCACTGACGCCGAAATACAACTCAAAGTGGCGATGGCCGTTCCAGGCCAGCGTGGCCACCCGATCGCCAAAACCCAGCTCGAGCGCATCGAGCGCCCGCGCCACTTGCCGCGAGCGCGCCGCGGCGTCCTTGTAGGTGTAGCGGTGGATGTCGCCCTCAACCCGGCGCGAAACAATTTCTGCATCGCCATGATGGCGCTCAGCGTGGACGATGAGCGAAGAAATCAGCAAGGGCTGGTTCTGCATCAAACCTAACATGGGCCACCTCAAAGAAGAAGACTGATCAAAACGGCAAGGCCGGATCATGCACCAAGCGGCCGCAACCGTGCCATGGGGATTGCCCGGGCGCGGCGACCCAAGCGCCGGGCCTGCGCGACAATCGCTCCCATGAGTGCCCTTCCCGCTGTTGAGTCCACCGCCCTGAGCACGCCGCCCCCCGCCTGGGCGCCGGCCCTGATCGAGCTCGGCGAGGCATTTTTCAGCCGGGTCACGCCGCAGGCGCTGCAAGCGCCCTACTGGATAGACCGCAATGCTGACCTAGCCCGCGAACTGGGCCTGCATAAACAGTGGATGGAGTCGCCAGAGGCCCTGCTCGGCCTGACAGGCTGCGCGGTACTGCCCGGCACCGACCCGCTGGCCAGCGTCTACAGCGGCCACCAATTTGGCCACTGGGCCGGTCAACTCGGCGACGGCCGCGCCCTGCTGCTGGGACAGTTGCCGACGCCCCAAGGGCCAGTGGAAATCCAGCTCAAGGGGGCCGGCCGCACGCCCTATTCCCGCATGGGCGACGGCCGTGCGGTGCTGCGCTCGTCCATCCGCGAATACCTGTGCAGCGAGGCCATGCACGGCCTGGGCATACCGACCACCCGGGCACTGAGCCTGACTGGCTCACCCAGCCCGGTGCTGCGCGAGGAAGTAGAAACCGCGGCGGTGGTCGCCCGTACCGCCCCCAGCTTCCTGCGCTTTGGGCACTTTGAGCATTTCTGCCATTCCGGCCAGCATGAGCTGCTCAGGCGCTTAGCCGACCACGTGATCGAGCGTTTCTACCCAGACTGCCTCCAGGCGTCCCAGCCTTATGCAGCCCTGCTTGAGGCGGTGGCGCAGCGAACCGCCAGGCTGTTGGCGCAGTGGCAGGCGGTGGGCTTTTGCCATGGGGTGATGAACACCGACAACATGAGCATCCTGGGCCTGACCCTGGACTACGGCCCGTTTCAGTTTCTCGATGGCTTTGACCCCGAGCACATTTGCAACCACTCTGACTCCGGCGGGCGCTACGCCTACGGCAGACAGCCGGCCGTAGCCCACTGGAATCTGTTCTGCCTGGGCCAGGCCCTGATGCCCTTGATCGGCGACAAGGAACTGGCGCTGGCTGCTCTGGAGACCTACAAAACCGTCTTTGAGGCGGCCATGCTTGCCCAATACCGCGCGAAATTGGGTTTGATCGACGCGCCGCAGCAGGGCGACGAAGCATTGGTCGACGCCCTCATGCCTCTGCTGGCCCAGGGCCGGGTGGATCACACCCTGTTCTGGCGCCGCCTGTGCGACTTCGCCCAAGAGCCCGAGCCGTTGCGCGACCTCTTCATCGACCGCCCAGCTTTCGACGCCTGGGCCCAGAGCTACCGCCAGCGCTGCCAAAGCCTGGATGCCCAGCAGCAAAGACTGCGGATGCGCCTGTGCAACCCGCGCTATGTGCTGCGCAATCACCTGGGCGAGCAGGTCATTCGAGCGGCCAAGCAAGGTGACTTTGCGCCGCTGCACCAGCTGCGGTCCGTGCTCCAATCACCGTATGAGGACCATCCGGGGCAGGAGGCGCTGGCCGACTTTCCGCCCGACTGGGCCGCCTCCATTGAAATCAGCTGTAGCTCCTGACCATGCCTCCAAAAATTCAAAAAACCGAATCCGAATGGAAAGCCCTGCTCGCCGAAAAGGGTGCAGAGCCACTGGCCTACCAAGTCACCCGCAAGGAAGGCACGGAGCGCGCTTTCACGGGCAAGTACGAAGGCAACAAGGACCCGGGCACCTATCTTTGCATCTGCTGCGATAAACCGTTGTTTGACTCTGCCACCAAATACGAGTCCGGCTCGGGCTGGCCGAGCTTCTTCCAGCCGCTCGGCCAGGACGCGGTCGAGACCCAGGAAGACCGTTCCGCCTGGTTGGGGGTGCGCACCGAAGTCCACTGCCCCGACTGCGGTGCCCACCTGGGCCATGTGTTTCCCGACGGCCCCCGGCCCACCGGCCTGCGTTACTGCATGAACTCAGCCTCGCTGCAGTTCAAGCCTGCGAAATCGGACTGAGTCCACGGCCCTGAATTGACTGGCGGCCCTCACCGGCCCATGAAGCCCTACCCATGAAACTGCTGTTCGACTTCCTACCCATCCTGCTTTTCTTCGGCATGTTCAAGTACGCCGAGGGCAAGCCTGATTGGGCTTCAGACACCGCCAGCCAGTGGCTAGGCTTCATGGTCGAGGGCTCGGTGGTTGGCCCCAGCGAGGCACCGGTGCTCCTGGCCACCGTGGTGGTGATCGCTGCAACCTTACTGCAGGTGGGCTGGCTGCTGCTGCGCGGCCGCAAGGTCGACACCATGCTTTGGGTCAGTCTGGCGCTGGTGGTGGTGCTCGGCGGCGCCACCATCTACTTTCACAGTGAAACCTTCATCAAGTGGAAGCCTACCCTGCTCTACTGGGCCATGTCCGCTGGCCTCATGATCGGGCAGCTGATGGGCAAGAACGGAATCCGTGCACTGATGGGCGCGCAAATGACACTACCCGAGCCAGTGTGGCTGCGGGTCAACCAGGCCTGGATGGGGTTTTTTGCCTTTATGGGCGCGCTCAACCTCTGGGTCGCCTATCAGTTTTCCACCGGGGTCTGGGTTAACTTCAAGCTGTTTGGCGGTATCGGCCTGATGCTGGTGTTTGTCGTGGCCCAAAGCCTGATTCTGAGCAAGTACATGCAGGAAGACCTGGCGCCGGGCAGCGATGCGACAGGCGGCGAGGAGCGCAAGCCATGAGCGCCCAGACGCCAGGGCTGCCGCGCGCCGACGAGTTGGAAGCCAGACTTCAAGAGCGGCTGGCGCCCACGCAGCTGCAGGTGATCGATGAAAGCGCAGACCATGCCGGTCATGCTGGCGCCGGCCAGGAGGGCTATGGCACCCATTTTCGGGTGCGCATCGCCAGCCCAAGGTTCACTGGTTTGAGCCGGGTGGCGCGCCATCGCCTTGTGTATGATGCGACCCAAGATTTCATAGCTCGAGGCCTTCACGCCCTGGCCATCGAAACGCTGGAGGCCTGAGCCTGCGCTCGGGCCTTCCTGCCATCAACCCTCAGACTATTGCGGATCCCCATGACCTCTACCCCCCTCAAGTCGCTGGCAATGGCCAGCCTGCTGGCCATTGCCAGCACTGGCGCCTTCGCTCAAAACGTGGCCATCGTCAACGGCAAAGCCGTGCCAAAGACGCGCCTGGACGCGCTGGCCACACAGATCGAGCGAGCCGGCCGCCCCGTCACGCCTGAAATGCAGGGCCAGTTGCGCGACGAGGTGATCGCCCGTGAAATCTTCATGCAAGAGGCCGACAAGCAAGGCTTGGCACAGACCGATGACTTTCGCAATCAGATGGAACTGGCCCGCCAGAGCATTCTGATCCGCGAGTTGTTCAGCGACTTCCAGAAGAAAAACCCGGTCACCGATGCAGAAATGAAGGCCGAGTACGACAAGTTCGTGGCGGCCAACAGCGGCAAGGAATACAAGGCCCGTCACATCCTGGTCGAAAAAGAGGACCAAGCCAAAGCCATCCTGGCCAGCCTGAAAAAAGGCGGCAAGTTCGAGGACATCGCCAAAAAGCAGTCCAAGGATCCGGGGTCTGGGGCCAACGGCGGTGACCTCGACTGGGCCAACCCGGAGGGCTATGTGCCCGAGTTCAGCCAGGCCCTGACCAAGCTGAACAAAGGCCAAACGGTGGATGCGCCGGTCAAGACCCAATTTGGCTGGCACATCATCCGCCTCGACGATGTGCGTACGCCCCAACTGCCACCTTTCGATCAGGTCAAGCCGCAACTGCAGCAGCAGATGGTTCAGCAGAAACTGGGCAAGTACCAGGAAGAGCTGCGTGCCAAGGCCAAGATCGAGTAAGGCCAGCACCTGACTGGTGCTAGTGTGTCGGACCCTGCAGCCCATGAACCCGTCTGAACTCAAT
>CANHGF010000192.1 GCA_947460065.1 Comamonadaceae bacterium | reverse complement strand
TGGACGGCCACCTTCACCCCCACGGCGGGCTTGACCGCTGCGAGCAATCTGCTCACGCTGGATAACACCGGCGTGGTGGATGCCGCGGGCAACACCGGCACTGGCAGCACGAATTCCAACGCCTACGCGATCGACACGGCAAGGCCGACGGCGCCCTTGGTGGTGGCCGACAGCGCGCTGAGCATCGGTGAAACCTCGCTCGTGACCATCACCTTCAGCGAGGCTGTGACTGGTTTTAGCAATGCCGACCTGACGGTGGCCAATGGCACCCTTAGCGCGGTCAGCAGCAGCGACGGCGGCACCACTTGGACGGCGATCTTCACGCCGACGGCCGCCATCACCGATGCCACCAACGTGATCACCCTGAACAATGCCGGCGTGGCTGACGCAGCGGGCAACACCGGGGCCGGCGCGACCGATACGAACAACTACGCCATAGACACGCAGCGACCCACGGTCCAGATCGTGCTGGATCAGACCGAGTTGCGCCTGAACGACCGCATGCGCGTGACGCTGAGCTTCAGCGAAGCCGTGACCGGCCTGAGCCTGGGCCAGCTGAACGCACCCCAAGGCCGCCTGAGCGCGCTGCAAAGCCAAGATGGCGGCCGCACCTGGCAGGCCGACTACACGCCCGACAACAACGTGATGGCATCGGCGCTGGTGATTGAACTGCAAGCGGCTACCGTGGCGGACCTGCAAGGCAATGCCATGGTCGGCTCGGCGCAGTCCGGCGCGTTTGCGGTGCGCACTGCCGTGCCAGTGCCTGTCGCGCTGCCCCCAGCGGTGCAGGTCCAGACCGCCGCGCCCGAGGCCCCGCCGGTGTTCACGCCGGTGATACCTCCGGCGCTCACATTCATCCAGAACAACAGCGTCCTCGGCCCGCTGGTGCCAGGCACATCTGGCTCTTGGGGGACGCTGGGGCAGTCGGTGAGTGCGCCCTTGTTTGACGGCGCGGGCGTGGCACCGGTCAGGACGGACATCCCAAGGTTCATGTCTACCGGTCTTGGTGCTACCAGCACACCCGGCTTGCAAGCATTGCCGGACCTGGGTGACTTCACGGCCGCTGCCGGACAGGCTCTGAGCATCTTCCTGCCTGCGTCCACCTTCATGCATTCCGATTTCAATGCGCAGCTCACTGTGGAAGCCCGCTTGAGCGATGGCCGGCCCTTGCCCAACTGGCTGAGCTTCGACCCTACCATGGGTGTTTTCTCGGGTCGACCGCCCGCAGGTGTTAGCCAACGGCTGACCATCGAAGTCATCGCCCGGGACGCCGAGGGAAGAATGGTCAGGACGCAACTGGAGATTCAGGTCAACAGCCGCGACTCGAACCGGTCTCAGCTCCTCGAGCCAGCAGCCGCCCCGGAGCGCCTGAGCCTGTCCGAGCAGATGCAGCGCAGCCACCCATCGGCGGGTCGGCTGGCCGAGCTGGCGGCGCTGAGCCGCGCCTTTGCCGCGCAGCGCGGTGAAACCCGCAACGCATGAGCCAGGCCGCCCCTGAGGCCGACCCCCTGCTCACACTGATAGGCCTGGGGCAGCAGGCCCGGCAGGCGCAGAGCCTGGACGAGTTGCTGTTTTTGTTGGTCAACGGCGGCAAGGCGGTGATGCCCTACCGGCAGGCCTGGTGCTGGCGGGCCAGCCAGGGTATCAGCCATGTTTCAGGCGTGCTGATGCCCGAGCGCTACAGCCCCTTCATGCAGTGGGCCGTCGAACTGTCTGAGCACTTGGCCAGCCAGCCTGAGTTGGCGGGGCGCACGCTAGACCGTGCCGATGTGCCGCCCCCCTTGCAAGAAGGCTGGGACCGCTGGATGCCCGCGCAAGCCTGGTGGCTGCCGCTGTCCTGGGGCGCGGGGCCGGCTGGTTTGTTGCTGGCCGAGGACCACCTGGATCCGCAGCGCCTGCCCTTGTGGCTCGAGTGGCTGGACATCTGGGTTCTGGCCGCCGAGCGCAAGACTTTGCAACAAGGCGTCAGCCTGGGCGGCTTTCTGCGCAACTGGGTTGCTCAGCCCCGGCGCGCGGGCAAGAGATGGCTGCGTTCGGGCTGGCTGTGGTTGGCCCTGGTGCTGGCGGGCCTGGCTTATGTGCCGGTGCCGCTGACGGTGGTCGGCCAGGGCGAACTGGTGCCGCGCCAGCCGGTGGTGGTCAGGGCCCCGCTCGATGGCGTGATCAATGAGTTTCATGTCTCGCCCAATCAGCTCGTCAAGGCTGGGCAGCCGCTGTTTAGCTATGACAACGATGTGGTGCGTAGCCGCTTGCAGGTGGCGCAGCAAAATCTGGCCACCGCACAGGCCGAATACCGGCAGGCGGCCCAATCGGCTTTGAGCGATGCGCGTGCCAAATTTCAGATTGCCGCTTTGGTGGGCAAGATCCAGGAAAAGCAGGCCGAGCTCAAATTCCTCAGCACCCAGGTGGGACGAACCACGGTGTCTGCGCCGCAGGCGGGCATGGTCTTGTTTGACGACGTCTCTGAATGGATAGGCAAGCCGGTGCAGACGGGTGAGCGGGTGGTGCGCATGGCCGACCCCAGCGATGTGGAGCTGGAGGTTTGGGTGAACCTGGCCGATGCGGTGCCTATGCAGCCCGGCGATGAGGTCAAGCTCTTCATGAGCGCCAATCCCTTGCACGCGCTGCAGGCCAAGGTGCGCTGGGTCGGCCACGAGGCCCAGCCGCGGCCTGACGGCAGCTATGCCTACCGGGTGCGCGCTGAGTTGACGGCCCGCTCGGCGTTTTCCGTCGGCGCCAAGGGGACGGCCAGGCTGTCGGCGGGCACGGTGTCCCTGGCCTATTGGCTGTTCCGCAAGCCGCTGTCGGTCCTGCGGGGCTATCTCTTGGTGTGATGAATTCCGCGGCCGTATTGCCAGCGCTTCGGCAGGAGCTCGAGCTGATCGAAGGTCCGACGGGTGCGGCAGGCAGCCCGACCTGGCTGATCCATGACCCGGTGCGCAACCAATACTTTCAGTTCGACTGGGTCAGCTGCGAGTTGCTCACCTGCTGGGGCCGCTTGGCGCCCGCGCAGTTGCTCGAGCGTGTGCAGGAGCGCGGACGGGTGCTTGCCAGTCAGGCCGATCTGGAGTTTTTGCTGGACTTTCTGCGGCACCACCGCCTGTTGGAGCCCGGCAGCGGCTCGGCGGCGCAGTGGGCACGCGAGCGCAAGCAGATGGCGGGCTCTGTGTGGGCCTGGCTGCTGCACAACTACCTGTTCTTTCGCATTCCGCTGCTCAAACCCAACGGGTTCTTGAACCGCACCAGCGCCTGGATGGCCGGGCTGTTTACCGCGGGCTTTGCCTGGGCCACCCTGGGCGCCGGCTTGCTGGGCCTGGTTGGCGTGGGCCGGCAGTGGGACCTGTTTACCCACACGCTGGTGGACTATTTCAGCTGGCAGGGCATGCTGGCTTACCTGCTGACGCTGGCCGTGGTCAAGGTCCTGCACGAGTTCGGTCATGCCTACACCGCCAAGCGTTTTGGCTGCCAGGTGCCGACCATGGGCCTGGCCCTTATGGTGCTCTGGCCGGTGCTCTACACCGACACCAACGACGTGTGGCGGCTCAAGAGCAACAAGCGGCGGCTGGCGGTCTCCAGTGCCGGGGTGATCACCGAGCTGGGCATCGCGCTGTGGGCCACATTTTTATGGGTCCTGGTCTCCGACGGCCTGCTGCGCAACATGCTGTTTTTG
Source organism: Comamonadaceae bacterium (assembly GCA_947460065.1). Taxonomy (GTDB): domain Bacteria; phylum Pseudomonadota; class Gammaproteobacteria; order Burkholderiales; family Burkholderiaceae_C; genus Polaromonas. The sequence goes on along the minus strand of CANHGF010000192.1, from coordinate 1,825 downwards.
CTGGCCACGACCACCTGGGTGTCGACGGTGCTGATCAACGTCAGCCCCTTCATGCGCTTTGATGGGTACTTCATGCTCATGGATGCGCTGCGCTTTCCCAATCTGCACGCCCGTTCGTTTGCCTTGGCCCGCTGGCATTTGCGCAGGCTGCTGCTGGGCCTCGATGATCCTGTGCCCGAGACCTTTGCGCCCCGGCAGCAGCTTTTATTGATCGTCTTTGCCTGGGCCACCTGGGTGTATCGACTGATCCTTTTTTTGGGCATTGCCTTGTTGGTTTATCAGTTCTTCATCAAGCTGGTGGGCCTGTTTTTGTTCTTGGTAGAAATCGTCTGGTTTGTGGCCAAGCCCTTGGCCAGTGAACTGGCGGTATGGCGAAAGCGGTGGGTGGATGTGACTGCGATACGACGAATCGCCCTGTGGGGCATGGCTTTGGGATTGCTCGCCTTGCTGGCCGTGGTGCCGGTGCCGGGCCGCGTGCAGGCCTCGGCGGTGGTGATGCCCGAGCAGATGCATACCGTCTATGCCCCCCGGGGCGCGATGCTGATGGCGGCCATGCCGGACGACAAGCCCGGGCGCCAGGACGAGGCGATTTTTGTCTTTGACGCGCCTGAGCTCAACTCGCAGCGCCAGGTCAACCAGGCCCAGCAGGAGTCGGCCCGCTGGCAGTCGGGCGTGGCCACCATGAGCCCGGACATGCGCGGACAGTGGGAGTCGCTGAGCGCGCAGACCGCAGTGACCCGTGCGCAAGGCCAACTGATCGGCTCGGACCTGAAAAACTACCGGGTGAGCGCGCCTTTCGACGGCCGGCTGCAGGTGCTCGACCCGGACTTGCGGCCCGGGCAATGGCTGCACAGCGGCGAAAAGCTCGGGCATTGGACGAGCTCGGCGGGCGTGCGGGTGATTGCCTACCTGAGCGAAAACGAAGTGGCGCGCCTGCAGAGCGGGCGCAGCGCCCGCTTCATTCCCGACAGCGGCGTGGGGCCCACGCTGGAGCTGGTGGTCGATGTGATTCACTCCGACCGGGTGCGGGTATTGGCCGAGCCGGAGCTGGCGGTCAATTTTGGCGGCAGTGTGATCGTGCGCGAGCAAAAAGGGCAGCTCTTTCCCGAGGGCTCTTACTACCGGGTTGAATTGGTGCCGCGCGAGCGCCTTGATTTTTCGGAGCTGACGCGCTTTCGCTGGCGCGGCCGCATATATGTGTCGGCCACGCCCGAGCCGCTGCTGGCCTCGGTGTTCACCACGCTGGCCTCGGCTTTGATTCGCGAAACCGGCTTATGAAGTACTCGCCAGTCAGGCGCTGACCTCAGAGGCCTCTGAAGCCCTAGAGCCCTTAGAGGTTAAAGCCGCCCAGGCTCTGAATGCGCTCCACATGGGCCAGCAGGGAACGCTTGGCCACCGGCCAGATGCGCGGATCGACATCGTCGTAGGCCAGCTTGACCCAGTCGTCCATGCTGCCGGCGGGCTGGGCCTGCATCACCTTGAGGACCTTGGCCTCGCGTTGCAGGCGGTGGGCTTTGAGGCGTGCAATGGCGCCGGGCGCATCGCCCAGCACATAGCCGTGGGCCGGCGCGATGAAGCCGATGGCGTGCTCGCTACAGGCCTGGGCCAGCAGGTCCAGCGAATCCAGGTAGTCGTTCATATTGCCGTCGGGCGGATCGACCACGGTGGTGCTGCCGTTGAGGATGTGGTCGCCACTGAAGAGCAGGCCGTCTTCCTCCAGCACAAAGCAGACGTGGTTGGCCGCATGGCCCGGGGTGTGCAGTGCCTTGAGCGTGTGGCTGTGCTCGCCCTCACCGAGCACCAGCGTTTCCCCGTGGGCCAGCGC
>CANHGF010000191.1 GCA_947460065.1 Comamonadaceae bacterium | reverse complement strand
GTTTGATGTCAACCCCGCTTCTAGCCAGGCCCTGGCCCAAAGGCTGCAAAAGCACTATCCGCAGCTGCAGGTGAGCACCGGCGACAAAGATCCCGCCGGCTTGGACCTGGCGGTCTATGCCACGCCCCTGGGCATGAACGAGGGCGACCCGCTGCCGATCGACGTCTCTCGGCTGGATGCGGCCACCTTTGTCGGCGAGGTGGTGATGCGCACCGAGATGACGGCGTTCCTGGCCGCCGCTCAGGCGCGCGGCTGCCGCGTGCAGATCGGTTCGGACATGCTGTTCGAGCAGATCCCGGCCTACCTGGAGTTTTTCGGCCTGCCCAGCACCAGCGCCGAAGTTTTGCGCGCGGTGGCCCGCCTTTGACGGGCCGCTGGCGCGCTCAGCTAGACTGCCGGGCGTGAAACACTGGTCTGAGACTCAGCGCGGCATTGTTTTTTTTGTGCTGGCCATGGCGTTCTTTGCTGCGCTGGACACCACGGTGAAGTACGTCAGCGTTGTCGTGCCTCTCGTGACAACGCTGTGGATGCGCTATGTGTTTCAAACCCTGATCTCAGCGGGCATGCTCATGCCTTCGCGGGGGCGGGCGATCTGGCGCATCAAGAAACCGGGACTGGTCTTTCTGCGTGGCGCTCTGATGGCGGTCTCCAGTGGTTTGGCCTTTGTCAGTCTCAGTTTGATGGCGGTGGCCGAGTTTTCGGCCATCATGATGCTCACCCCCATGGCGCTGGCCCTGGTCTCGGCGATGGCGCTCAAGGAGCATGTGTCGTGGCAGCTGTGGTTGCTGCTGGCCGGTGCGCTGGCCGGGGCCTTGATGGTGGTGCAGCCCGGCTACAACAACCTAGCCTGGGTGACCTTGCTGCCCTTGCTGTTGATTGTCCTGAATGTGGCGTATCAGCTGCTCACCGCTCACTTGGCGCCCGACGTGGAGGCGGGCACCATGCACTTGTACTCGGGCCTGTTTTCCATGCTGCTGGTCAGCCTGGTCCTGCCCTGGGGCTGGCAGTGGCCGCCAAGCTGGCAAGTCTGGGCGCTGGTGCTGCTGCTGAGTTTGTTCAGCACGGTGGGCCATTACATGATGATTTTGGCCTACGGTCTGGCCGGCCCCGCCACACTGTCGCCTTTTCTGTATTTTCAATTGGCCTTCGCCACGCTGGGAGGCTGGCTGGTTTTTTCACACGCGCCCAATGCCTGGGCCTGGCTGGGCATGGCCCTGATTGCCCTGTGTGGCATTGCCAGCACCCGTTTGCCAGGTCCGCGATCGCGCCTGCCGGTCGAGACCGAGCCGCAGGTGTGAGTGCTCATCATGGACAAGCTCAAGCAAATCGAATCTTTCGTCGCAGTGGCGGCGCGCGGCAGCCTGACCGCCGCCGCCCAGCTCGAAGGGGTGGCGCCGGCCATCATCGGCCGCCGGCTCGATGCGCTGGAGGCCAGGCTGGGTGTCAAGCTGCTGGTGCGCACCACCCGGCGCATCAGCCTGACCCATGAAGGCAGCGCGTTCTTGGAGGACTGCCAGCGCCTGCTGGTCGACTTTGCCAATGCCGAAGCCAGCGTCTCGGCAGGCGGAGTCAAGGCCAGTGGGCATCTGCGCATCACCGCGCCGGCCGGCTTCGGGCGCCGCCATGTGGCGCCGCTGGTAGCGCGTTTTCGGCAAGAGCATGGCGACGTCACGATCTCGCTCAACCTGAGTGACCGGGTGGTCGACCTGGCTGGCGAGGGCTTTGATTGCGCGGTGCGGGTGGGTGACCTGCCCGACTCAGCGCTGGTCAGTGTGCGCCTGGCCGACAACCGCCGCCTGTGTGTGGCCACCCCTGCCTATCTGGCCCGCTTTGGCACGCCTGGCCATCCGTCGGAGCTGGCGCGCTTTGATTGCCTCATGCTCTCGAGCGATGCCTCGCAAACCCGGGGCTGGGCTTTCATGGTGGGCGATCAGGTGCAGCACCTGCGCCCCGGCGGCCCGCTCGATTGCTCCGACGGGCAGGTCCTGCACGACTGGTGCCTGGCCGGCTATGGCATCGCCTGGCGCAGCACCTGGGAGGTCGAGGCCGAGATCGCGGCCGGCACCCTGGTCGAGGTGCTCAAGGACTTTGCGGCTCCGCCCAACGGCATTTATGCCGTGTTCCCTCAGCGCAAGCATCTGCCGCTGCGGGTGAGATTGTGGATAGATTTCCTCAAGCACCATTACGCTCAGCCCGACTTTTGGCGTCGCAGAGCCTGAGTGGGACACATTTGCGGGTCAGATGCCTGGACCCCACCACTTAGAATTCGAACATGATTGCTGTCAAACAAGAATTGCTCGCGGGCTTGGCCGCTGAACTCGAAAAGCGCGTTCCTGGCGCGGGTGCCCGCGCTGCCTTCGAGACGCCAAAATCTGCCGCGCACGGCGATCTGGCCAGCAATGCCGCGATGCAGCTGGCCAAGCCGCTCAAGCTCAATCCCAGGCAGCTGGCCGAGTCCTTGAAGGCCGATCTCATGGCCCAGCCCGTCTATCAGCAGTGGGTGCAGGCCATCGAGATCGCAGGGCCCGGCTTCATCAACTTCAGGCTGCAGCCTGCTGCCCGCCAGCAGGTGGTGCGCGAGGTGCTCGACGCCGGCGCCCGCTACGGCCACCGGGCTCAAGGTAGCCAGAAGGTGCTGGTCGAATTTGTCTCGGCCAACCCGACCGGCCCCTTGCATGTGGGGCATGGCCGGCAGGCTGCGCTCGGCGATGCGATCTGCCACCTGTTCGAGACCCAGGGCTGGGCGGTCACCCGCGAGTTCTATTACAACGATGCCGGCGTGCAGATCCAGACCCTGGCGCTGAGCGTGCAGGCGCGTGGCCGCGGCTTCAAGCCCGGCGATGCCCAGTGGCCAGAATCGGCCTACAACGGCGACTACATCGCCGATATTGCGGCCGACTACCTGGCCAGGCAGACCGTGGCTGCCGATGACCGCTCGGTACAGGCCGCTGGCGACATTGAAGACCTGCAAGCCATTCGAGAGTTTGCAGTGGCCTATCTGCGCCACGAGCAGGACCTGGACCTCAAGGCCTTTGAGGTTCGCTTTGACAACTTCTACCTCGAGTCCAGCCTCTACACCTCGGGCCGGGTGGAGCAGGCCGTGCAACTGCTCAAGGAAGCCGGCAAGACCTACGAGCAGGACGGCGCGCTGTGGCTCAAGTCCACTGATTACGGCGACGACAAAGACCGTGTGATGCGCAAGTCCGACGGCAGCTACACCTACTTCGTCCCCGATGTGGCCTATCACCTGGCCAAGTGGGAGCGGGGCTATGCCCGCGCCATCAACATCCAGGGCATGGACCACCACGGCACCATCGCACGGGTGCGCGCCGGTCTTCAGGCCTCCGGCCAGGGCGTAGCCCAGGGCTACCCCGACTACGTCCTGCACACCATGGTGCGGGTGATGCGCGGCGGCCAGGAGGTCAAGATCTCCAAGCGCGCCGGCAGCTATGTGACCCTGCGCGACCTGATCGAGTGGACCAGCAAGGACGCGGTGCGCTTTTTCCTGCTCAGCCGCAAGCCCGACACGGAATATGTTTTTGACATTGATCTGGCCCTGGCCAAAAGCAATGAAAACCCGGTCTACTACGTGCAGTACGCCCATGCCCGCATCTGTTCGGTGCTGGCCAGTTGGGGTGGCGCGATCGACCAGCTGGCGCAGGTCGATCTGAGTCTGCTGGACAGTGCGGCGGCGCAGGCCTTGCTGCTCAAGCTGGCCGACTACCCCGACATGCTGCTGCATGCGGCCCAGGGCTTTGCGCCGCACGATGTGGCTTTTTACCTGCGCGAGCTGGCCGCCTGCTACCACAGCTACTATGACGCGGAGCGCATTTTGGTCGATGACGAGCCGCTCAAGATGGCTCGTCTCGCGCTGGTGGCCGCCACCGCGCAGGTGCTGCACAATGGTCTGACGGTGCTCGGCGTGAGTGCGCCGCGCAAGATGTAAAGCCTTAGGCCATGATCCACCTGCCTGTCTCTTTGTCCCGCCAGCGTGGCGGCACCGTGCTCGGTTTTGTGATCGGCGCGCTGTTCGGCTTGGCGGTATCCCTGGCCGTAGCGGTTTACGTGACCAAGACGCCCATACCCTTCATGAACAAGAATCAGCCGCGTCCGGCTGAGGGCGAGGCGGCCGAAGGCAAGAAGAACAAGGACTGGGACCCCAATGCTGGCCTGCCTGGCCGCCTGCCGCCCAAGCCGCAGGCCGGTGCTTCCGCCCCTGAGGAGGCTGTAGCACCAAGCACGCCTGCGCCAGCCATCGCAGCGCCCGCTGCCGCTCCAGCGCCGGCCGCCGCTCCAGCGGCCGCCCCGCCCGCCAAATCAAGCGACGCCCTGGGTGATCTGGCCCGCTCCCGCAGCGAGCCGGCCAAGCCCGCCGAGCCCGCGCCCCGGCCTGCTGCGGCCGAAACCCCGGCAGCCGACCCCTTTCAATACTTTGTTCAGGTGGGCGCCTTCCGCAATCCGGAGGAGGCCGAGCAACTGCGGGCCAAGCTGCTGCTGCAGGGCTTGCAAGCCAAGATCAGCGAGCGTGAGCAGGGCGGCCGGGTGGTGCACCGGGTGCGGCTTGGTCCCTTCGAGCGGCGCGAAGAGGCCGACAAGGTGCGCGAGCGGCTCGATGGCGGTTCGTCTGCCGTGGTGGTGCGGGTGCAGCGCTGAGCGGGCCAGTGGTCTTTCCGCCGAGCTTTGCGAGGTCGGCTTTCTTGGTGTTCAATGCGAAGTTACGGGCCTGGCGCGGGTGCTGCACAGGCTGATATGAAGGAGAAACTGCAATGCTGCGTCGTCAATTCAATCAATCTGCTGGCGCCTTGACGGGCTTGGCTTTGACAAGCCCGCTGGCGGCGCTGGCCCAGAGCAAGCCGCCGGCCGATGGCGCTGAGTACATCAGCCTGGACCAGGCTGTGCCGACTGAGGGCGGCCCGGGCAAGGTCGATGTGGTCGAGTTCTTCTGGTACAGCTGCCCCCATTGCAATGCCTTTGAGCCCCTGCTCGAAGCCTGGCTGAGCAAGCTGCCCAAGAACGTCCATTTCCGGCGGGTGCCGGTGATGTTCCGGCCCACGTTTGAGCCGCAACAGCGCCTGTTTTATGTGCTGGAGGCCATGGGCAAGTTGCCGGAATTGCATAAGAAGGTGTTTTATGCGATTCATGTGGAAAAGCAGACCTTGGACTCGGTCGATCAAGTGGCCAACTGGGTCGCCAAGCAAGGCGTGGACAAGGCCAAATTCTTGGAGCAGTACAACTCCTTCCCAGTGGTGACCAAAGCGCGCCGCGCCACCCAGCTGCAGGAGCAGTACAAGGTCGACGGCGTCCCCTCGCTGGGTATTGCCGGCAAATACTTCACCTCGGGCACTCTGGCTGGCACCATGCAGCGAGCCCTGCAGGTGACCGATTACCTCGTGGCCCAGGCGTCCAAGGGCGCCAAGGCCTGAGTTGCCGCGGCGGCGGCTGGGGCTGACAAGGCCCCGCTATCCGCTTCCCCTGCTCCTTAAGGGGGGCATGGTGCGGCAGGGGCCGTTTGGGTGGCTAC
>CANHGF010000190.1 GCA_947460065.1 Comamonadaceae bacterium | reverse complement strand
TCTCGCAATCCTTCTGGCATTTTAGCTAAAAAATCCTTGTAGGTCATGATACGGTAACGGTGAAATTGAAATCAGTCAGTATCCGGCCGATTGATTGAAGACATGCGCATTGCGCTGGGTGTGGTGGCGGTGGACCTGGGAAATGGCCAGGCGGTGCTGTTTCGGCGTGGCGATACCGGTACCGCGGTGCGCGCATCGAGCGCAGTACCGGCGGTGTTTCAGCCGGTGCGCATCGGCGGGCGCGACTATGTGGACGGCGGCCTGGTGGCGCCGGTGCCGGCCCAGTTTGCCCGGCAGATGGGCGCCGAGTTGGTGATTGCGGTCGATATTTCACAGCCGCCCGAGGGACAACCAGCCGGAGACACCCTGCAGATCCTGCTGCAGACCTTCAACATCATGGGCCATGCGATCAAGCAGCATGAACTCAAGCAGGCCGATGTCTGGGTCAGGCCTTCACTGGCAGGGCTGCGCAGCGCGGATTTTTCGGCGCGGCAGCGGGCCATCGACGCAGGGCGGGCAGCGATGCAGGCGGCCTTGCCCGAACTCAAGGCGCGGTTGGCGGCGGGGCACCGGTTAGGCAGCAGCAGCCCATAAAAAAAGCCCGGCTTGCGCCGGGCTTTGAACGGGTCCCTGAAACCGATTCCACGCGGACCCGAGGAGACAACCAGTGGTTGCCCCGCAGGCTAGGCAAGCGGGCCGGCAGGGCAGTGATCGTTCAGCGTTTTTTGCTGGCGGTCTTGGTAGCGTTGACAGCGGTGTTGCTGACAGCAGCAAAGTTCGCTTCGGCCATATCGGTAGCCTGCTTGACAGCCTTTTGCACCGATTCAAAGGCGTTGGTGGCGGCAGAGACGGCGCCCTTCATCACGGCAACGGCGGTCTCGGAGCCGGCCGGTGCGTTTTTGGCAGCGCTATCGACCAGGCCGACAAACTTGGACTGGGCGTCGGCGGTGTGAACTTCCACAGCCTTGGAGAACTCCGAAGCGGTGCCGCTGGCGATGTCATACAGGTGGCGGCTGTAGGCAGCGGCCTTCTCGGCCAGGGGCTGCATCAGGCTGGCTTGCAGGGCCAGCAGTTCCTGGGCATCCTTGATGCTCAGCACAGCCTTGGCATGGTTAGACGACTCGCTCAGGGCGGCTTTGGAAGCCTGCACATTGAGTTCAACCAGTTTCTCGACGCCTTCGAAAGCCTTGTGGGTCAGGCCGAACATGGTTTCGATGGAAGCCTTTTGGGAAGCAACAACTTGATCAACGGTCAACATAATCAATTTCCTTAAGTGAGGGGAATAACAAACTTGGGCGGTGTGGCTTCGGCCTTTGCTAGGCCTATGCTGCACTGCAACATGAATAAAGTATAAGGGTTCAGAACACCAAAACAAGTGGTTTTTGCTGCAATGCACCATTTTTAGACTCCATGCTCTAGTTTTCGGTCCGGGGAGAAAATCGGCCCTCCGCCGCGCGATGTGATTACCTTTCCTTTATCCAGCCTGTGTACGCTTTCTACGCCGACCAATACGTTCTGCCGCTGCCGACCGGCCATCGCTTTCCCATGGGCAAATACGCTCGCCTGCGGCAGGCGCTTGCTGAGCAACTGCCGCAACTGCGGCTGGCCAGCGCTGAAGCGGCCACCGACGGTGAGTTGGCCCTGGTGCATGCCCCAGCTTATGTGCAGGCCGTGCAGACCGGCAGCCTGTCAGCGGCCGCGCAGCGGGAGATCGGCTTTCCCTGGTCGCCGCAGATGGTCGAGCGTTCACGCCGATCGACCGGTGCGACGATTGCTGCTGCGCGGCTGGCCCTGGGCCTGCCGGGCAGCGGGGAGGTGAGGGCGCAGGGCCTGGCCGGCAATCTGGCCGGCGGTACCCACCATGCCAGCCGTGACAAGGGGGCGGGTTTTTGCGTCTTCAACGATGTGGCGGTGGCCGCTCGGCTGATGCAGGCCGAATGGTCGCGGCTGAATCGGCGGCCCCTGCAGGTGGCGGTGATCGATCTGGACGTGCACCAGGGCAATGGCACGGCCAGCATCTTTGCCGGCGACGAGTCGGTCTTTACCCTGTCGTTGCATGGCGAAAAGAATTTCCCGTTCCGCAAGGAGCCCAGCGACCTGGACGTGGACCTGCCCGACGGCTGCGGTGATGTGGCCTACCTGGAGGCGCTGGAGCAGGCGCTGGCTGAGTTGGGGCAGCGTTTTGAGCCCGGCTTGGTGTTTTACCTGGCTGGGGCCGATCCGCATGAGGGCGACCGGCTGGGCCGGCTCAAGCTCAGCCATGACGGCCTGCTGGCGCGCGACCGGCGGGTGTTTGACTGGGGCTGGCAGCGCCGCATCCCTCTGGCCTTTGTGATGGCCGGCGGCTACGGGCATGACATCGAAACCACGGTGCAGGTGCAGCTCAACACCTGGCAGGTGGCTTATGAATATTGGCAGCGCTGGCAACGCGGCTAAACCGGCCATCAAGGCGCTGCACGACGGGGCTGGCAAAATCACGGGTTTCGTCCCGGCGCCGCAGTGCGCGACAGGGCTCGGGGCGCTGCGGTGCCCTGAGCTGATTGGCCCATGACCGAAACCCTTCGCCCCACCCCCGAGCCGCGCAGCGCCTACCCGGTGCTGCGCCCCATAGGCACCCGCTGGTCGGACAACGACATTTATGGCCATGTCAACAATGTCGTCTACTACAGCTGGTTCGATACCGCCGTGAACAGCTATTTGATTGAGCGCGGCGTGCTCGACATTCATGCCGGCGAGTTGATCGGTTTGGTGGTGCAGACCCAATGCCACTACTTCGCGCCGCTGGCCTTTCCGCAACCGGTGCTCGCTGGCCTGCGGGTTGGGCATCTGGGTTCGTCGAGTGTGCGCTACGAGGTGGGCCTGTTTGCCGGCGACGGTCCAGTCGACGCCCCTTGTGCTGCGCGCGGTCATTTTGTGCATGTCTATGTCGATCGCCAAAGTCGCCGCCCGCGGCCCTTGCCACCGCCTTTCATTGCCGTTCTGGAGAGTCTGAAGTGAGTCAAGCCCCCCTGCAAAATCCTTTGCCTTTGAGCAGCCCCTCCACCGACGTTGACAGCGCCATCCTCAGTCGCATGTCGGTGCGGGCCTATTTGCCCCAGGCGGTCGAGCGCGAGAAGATCGCGCACATCCTGCAGCTTGCCAGCCGGGCGCCTTCGGGTACCAACACCCAGCCCTGGCGGGTGTATGTGATGCAGGGTGCCAGCTTGAAGGCGCTGACCGACAAGGTCTGCGCGGCTCACGACGCCATCCGTGCCGACCCGGCCTTATCTGCCCAGTACAAGGAAGAGTACGACTATTACCCCAGCAACTGGACCGAGCCCTACATTGGCCGCCGACGCGAAAACGGCTGGGGCCTGTATGGCCTGCTCGGCATAGAGCGCGGTCAGAAGGACCGGATGCATGAGCAGCACCAGTGCAACTTCCGGTTTTTTGACGCGCCGGTTGGTCTGGTCTTTACCGTCGACCGAGTGCTCGGGCGCGGCAGCTTGCTGGACTACGGCATGTTCGTGCAAAACGTGATGCTGGGTGCCCGGGGTCAGGGGCTGCACACCTGCCCGCAGGCGGCCTGGAACGACTATCACAGCATCATCTTGCCGCACATCGGCGCGCCGGCCGACCAGATGATGGTCTGCGGCATGGCCATGGGCTATGCCGATCCCGAGGCCCTGATTAACCGCTTCTACACCCCGCGTGATGCGGCCGAGAAGTTCACCACCTGGCTCGATTGAGCCAGTGGCTGGATCTGACCGCTTTTCCTCGATCGAGCGATGACGGTCGTCCAGTTGCTCGGTGGTCTGTCTTATGCGACCACCTTGTTTTTGATGGCCGCGGGGTTGACGCTGATCTTCGGCGTCACCCGCATCGTCAACTTCGCCCACGGCAGTTTTTTCATGCTGGGCGCGCTGTTTTGCGCGCACTGGCTGACCCATTGGTTCCCGCATTGGGCTGACAGCGCGGCGCTGTATGCGGCGGCGATGCTGATGGCGGCGGCGCTGGCTGCTGCCGTCGGCGCGCTGGCCGATGTGCTGCTGCTGCGCCGCATGGCGGGCGCGCCCGAGTTGTATCAACTGGTAGCCACCTTTGGCTTGACCTTGTTCCTGCATGATCTGATGCGCTGGGGCTTTGGCAACGAGGAAGTGTTTGCGCCGCGCTTCCCGGGGCTCAAGGGTTCGGTGGAGATTGCCGGCGAGATGTTCCCGGTGTATCAATTGGCGCTGATGGCAGTCGGCCCTCTGGTCTGGCTCGGTTTGCACCTGCTGCTCAGCCGCAGCCTGTTTGGCCAGCGCCTGCGCGCGGCCACCGCCGACCGTGAGATGCTGGCGGCGCTGGGCGTCAATCCCAGGCCCCTCATGATGGGCGCGGTCATGCTCGGCTGCGCACTGGCGGGTTTGGGTGGGGCCTTGCAGTTGCCGCGCGAGCCGGCCCATTTGCAGATGGACATGGCTGTCATTGTGGAGACCTTCGTGGTGGTGGTCACCGGCGGCCTGGGCAGCATAGGCGGCGCTTTTGTGGCGGCCATCCTGATCGGTATGGTGCATGCCCTGGGCATTGCCTGGTTTCCACAGGCCAGCCTGGTGCTGGTGTTTTTGACCATGGCCCTGGTGCTGGTGATCCGGCCGCAGGGCCTTGCCGGTCGACAGTTGGCGGCTGTCCACGGCGTGCGAGAGTCGGCTCAGATCTTTCACGGGCTGCCGCTGCGCACTGCGCTGGCCTGGGCCGTGCCCACCTTGGCATTGGCGGCTCTGGCCTGGCTAGGTGGGCCCTATTGGCAGACGCTGGCGCTCGACGCCATGATCTTTGTGGTGTTTGGCATCAGCCTGCAGGCCATGATGGGGCTGGCCGGTCTGGTCAGCTTTGGCCATGCGGCTTACTTTGCAGTGGGGGCCTACGGCGCGGCAATGGCTCACCTTCAATGGGGGGCGGGGTTGCTGCTGGCCTGTGCGGTGGGGGTGGTCTGTGCCTTGGCCCTTGCCGCTGTATTTGGCGCGGCGCTGATCCGCAGCAGCGGGGTTTACCTGGCCATGTTGTCGCTGGCCCTGGCCCAGGTGCTGTGGGCCGGAGCCACCCAGGCGGTGGCCTGGACCGGCGGTGACAACGGCTTGATCGGCCTGCGTTTGATTTCTGACGAGGCCCGCTGGGCTTTTTATCTTTTCATGGTGTTGTTGGTGTTGGGCGCGACCTTGGCTTTGCGGCAACTGGCCTTGTCGGGCCAGGGCTCGGCCTTGCAAGCCCTGCGCGATGCGCCGCAGCGCGCTGCGGCCTCGGGCCTGCCTGTGGCGCGGCTAAAGTACCAGGTGTTTTTGTACAGCGCGGCGCTGGCTGGGCTGGCGGGTGCCCTGTTTGCGGCGCACAAGGGCGCGGTGTTCCCATCGGTGGCCAGTGTGGCGACCTCGGTGGACGCCTTACTGGTGGTGCTGTTGGGCGGCGTTCACCACCTGTGGGGTGCACTGGTGGGCAGCGGTCTGCTGCATTACGCGGCGGCCGAACTGGGGCGTGACCTGCCTTACTGGCGGGGTTTGCTGGGCTTGGTCATCATGCTGGTGATGGTGGCCTCGCCGTCGGGCCTGC
>CANHGF010000189.1 GCA_947460065.1 Comamonadaceae bacterium | reverse complement strand
GTGGAGGTCCCGCAGGAGGCCTTCCTGGCCATCTTGCAGGTGGAAGAATGAGCACCCTCACCGCCTTTGTGCTGGCCGCTTTTGTGGGCTACGGTGGTGCCTGGTACCTTGGCCATATCGACGGCAATTTCGCGCTGCTGTTGTTCATGGCTACCTTGGTTTCGGGCCTCTATTGGCTGGCCGAGCGGTTTTATTTTCTGCCGCAGCGGCAGTCGGCTGTCCAGGCCTTTGAAGACAGCCAGGCCCAGCGACGTGCCGAGCTCGACCGGCTCGGTGTGCGTGCCGACGAGGTGGACCTGGACCAGACCCGGGTCAAGCTCCTGATGCAGCCCTGGTGGCTGGACTGGACCGCTGGCCTGTTTCCGGTGATCGCGATCGTTTTCATCCTGCGCTCGTTTCTGTTTGAGCCCTTCAAGATTCCCTCGGGCTCGATGATCCCGACGCTGCTGATCAATGACCTGATTTTGGTCAACAAGTTCCACTATGGTGTGCGTTTGCCGGTCATCAACGCCAAGATCATTGACAACCACAGCCCCGAGCGTGGCGATGTCATGGTGTTTCGCTACCCCCCCAAGCCCAGCCTGGACTACATCAAGCGGGTGGTGGGCTTGCCTGGCGACGAGGTGGCATACCTTAACAAGCAGCTGACGGTCAATGGCAAGCCGCTGGTGCAGCAGGCTTTGCCCGACTTTTTTGATGCCGACGCTCTGCGTTACTCCAAGCAATGGGAAGAGCGCACCGCCGACGGCACGCGCAAATACCGCATTCTGGTCGAGGCAGACCGGCCGGCCTTCATTCCCGCTGCCGAGCAATTCAAGTTTCGCGAGAACTGCCGCTACAGCACCGAGGGCGTGGTGTGCAAGGTGCCGGCAGGACACTATTTCATGATGGGCGATAACCGCGACAACTCGCTCGACTCGCGCTTCTGGGGTTTCGTTCCGGAGCAAAACATCGTGGGCAAGGCCTTCTTTGTTTGGATGAACTTCGGCAACCTCAAGCGCATAGGTTCATTTGACTAACGTGCGCCCGGCCGTCTCGCCTGAAGACCTGCCCGGCCTGCAGCAGCGTCTGCAGCACACCTTCAGCGAGCCGCGCCTGCTGCAGCGCGCACTGACGCACCGCAGCTTCGGCGCGGACCACAACGAGCGGCTGGAGTTTTTGGGCGATTCAGTGCTCAACCTGGCGGTGGCCAGCCTCCTCTATGAACGCCTGGGCGGCAGGCCCGAAGGTGATCTGTCGCGGGTGCGTGCCAATCTGGTCAAGCAAGAGACCCTGCACCAATTGGCGGTCGGCTTGGGTCTGCCTGCTTTGATACGCCTGGGCGAGGGCGAGGCCCGATCGGGCGGCCACAAGCGCCCCTCCATCTTGGCCGATGCGCTGGAGGCCCTCATCGGAGCGGTCTTCATCGACGCTGGCTATGCCCGCGCGCAGGAGCTGGTTTGGCGCCTGTTCAGCAACTTGGAAATTACGCCGAGCATGGCCGCCATCGGCAAGGACCCCAAGACTGAGTTGCAGGAATGGCTGCAAGGGCGCAAGATGGCTCTGCCCATTTACAAGGTGGTGGCCACCTCGGGCGCCGCACATCAGCAGGTTTTCGATGTGGAGTGCGAGGTTGCAGAAATCGGGCGGACCGAGCGCGGCATCGGCGGTTCGCGCCGCGCCGGTGAGCAGGCCGCCGCTGCCGCCATGCTGGCGCATATCAGGACACTTTAAACGCATGACGAGCAAGCCCAAGGACACCGACCAGAGCCCCCAGGATCTTGAGGCGATGCTCGCGCAGGCGCTGAGCAGCCGTCCTGGTGCGGCTGCCGCCGAGCCGGTGCAGGGGCAGCGCTGCGGCCTGATCGCCATCGTCGGAAAGCCCAATGTAGGCAAGTCCACCCTGCTTAATGCGCTGGTCGGCCAGAAGATCAGCATCACCTCGCGCAAGGCGCAAACCACCCGGCACCGTATCACCGGGGTGCGCAGCGAAGGGGCGGTGCAATATGTGTTTGTCGACACGCCCGGCTTCCAGACCCGTCACGGCAACGCGCTGAACCGGTCGCTCAACAAGACGGTGGTCGGTGCGGTCAGCGATGTTGACCTGATTTTGATGGTGGTGGAGGCCGGCCAGTTCAATCTGGCCGACGCGCAGGTGCTGTCGCTGCTGCCCGCTTCGGTGCCGGCGGTCCTGCTGGCCAACAAACTCGACCAGGTGCACAGGCGCAGCGAGCTTGCGCCCTGGCTGCGCGACATGCAGCAACGCCATGACTTTGCCGAATTCGTGCCGATGTCGGCCAAGAACGCCAAGGACATTGAGCGCCTGCTGGGCATCTGCCAGAAATACCTGCCCGAGCAGCCCTGGATGTACGGCGCTGACGAACTGACCGACCGCAGCGACCGTTTCATGGCCGCCGAGATCGTGCGCGAAAAATTGTTTCGCCTGACCGGCGACGAGTTGCCCTATACCTCTACCGTCATCATTGACAAATATGAGGAAGAGGGCGAACTGCGCCGTATCGCCGCCACCATCGTGGTCGAGCGCGACAACCACAAGGGCATGGTGATCGGTGAGAAGGGCGAAAAGCTCAAGCGTATCGGTACCGAGGCCCGGCAGGAGCTGGAAACGCTAACCGGTCATAAAGTCTTCCTCGAAATCTGGGTCAAGGTGCGTTCAGGTTGGGCAGACGACGACGCCCGGGTGCGCTCCTTCGGCTACGAGTAGCATGGACCTGAGTCCGCGCCATAGCCTGGCCCGCGCGCGTGCCGCGTTTCTGGTCGCCAGATAAAGCTCCCAGGGTGATCTCTATTCCAGCTACACCAGAGCTCAGCAAGGCCCGCAAGCGCTCGACGCCGGTTTCCAGAGTCAGCGACGAGCCGGGCTTTGTGCTGCACCGCTACGATTGGAGCGAGTCCAGCCTGATCCTAGAGGTCTTCACACGTCACCATGGTCGTATCGCCCTGGTGGCGCGCGGCGCCAAGAAGCCCAGCTCTGGCTTCAGGCCTGTGCTGCTGCCCCTTCAGGGCCTGAGCCTGGCTTTTGGCGGAGATGCAGAAATCCGTAATCTCAAAAGCGCCGAATGGCAGGGCGGCCACATCATGCCCACCGGCGAGGCGCTGCTGTCGGGCTACTACCTCAATGAGTTGCTGATGCGGCTGCTGGCCCGCGACGATCCCCACCCCCGGCTTTTTGACGCTTATGCCGCTGCGGTACGGTTGCTGGCCACGCCTCAGGCCGATGCCTTGCAGTGGGCCTTACGCACTTTCGAGCTGTGGCTGCTGCGCGATATCGGCTTGCTGCCGGCGCTCGACCGCGAATCAGTCAGCCTGCTGCCCTTAGCGCCGCAGGCCGCCTATGTGCTGGTGCCCGAGGCGGGCCTGCGCCCAGCCCATGCCGATGACCGCGTCCGGCTCAGTGGCGACCAGTGGCAGGCTTTGCATCTGAGCCTGCAGGAGGGCGCCAGTTTTTCCAGTACCTTGCAGGCTGTGGCCGAGGTGGCCACGCCTCTGAAGATCCAGCTGCGGGCACTGCTGCACTACCATTGCGGTGTGAAAATGCTGAAGACCCGCCAGATGCTGCACGATCTGCAGGCCTTGACCGGTCTGGATCGGGCTTGATGCGGGCCGGCCCGCGCTTCATTTTTTCCCATGTCCCAGTCTCCCTCTTTCCGCACCGCGCTGTCAGTCAATGTCAACAAGGTGGCTTTGCTTCGCAACAGCCGTCACCTTGATATTCCGAGTCCGCTGACCGCCGCCCGGCTGTGCCTGCAGGCCGGTGCAGCCGGCATCACCATCCATCCGCGGCCGGACCAGCGCCACATCCGGACCCAGGACGCCCATGACATCGCCGAGCTGATGAAGCAGTGGCCAGGGCGCGAATTCAACATCGAGGGCAACCCCTTTCACAACCTGATGGATCTGGTGCGCCAGTTGCGTCCGCATCAGTGCACCCTGGTGCCCGACAGCCAGGACCAGTTCACCAGCGACCACGGCTGGAGCCTGCCGCAGGACGCGCAGCGCCTGCAGCCGGTGATCGACGAGCTGCATGCTCTGGGGGTCAGGGTGAGCTTGTTTATGGACCCGCTGCCGCAGGCCATGGCTGCTGCTCGCGCTTTGGGGGCCGACCGGGTCGAGCTCTACACCGAGGGCTATGCCAGAGCTTGGGGCAGGCCTGAGCAGGCCCAGGTGCTGCAGGCCTATGTGCAAACTGCCAGTGCCGCTCTCGCTGCCGGGCTGGGCGTCAACGCGGGCCACGACCTGAACCGTGACAACCTGGGCGCCTTCCTGCGCGCCGTGCCCGGCGTGCAGGAGGTCTCGATAGGCCACGCCCTGATCGCCGATGCGCTCGAGCTCGGCTATGCCGCCACGGTGCGGGCCTATCTGGCGGTCATGGACGCGGCTGTCGACAGCCCATGAGCCCGGCCTTGAACGCCCGCATCTATGGCATAGGCACCGATGTCTGCGACATCCGGCGCATACGCGCCAGCCTGGAGCGTCATGGCGACCGATTTGCTGGCAAGATCCTGGGCCCGACAGAGATGGCCACCTGGCGCCAGCGCAGCCAGCGCTGGCCCGAACGCGGCGTGCGTTATCTGGCCACCCGGTTTTCGGCCAAGGAGGCTTTTTCCAAAGCCATAGGTTTGGGCATGCGCATGCCCATGACTTGGCGCCTGTGCGAGGTGGCCAAGGCCGCCAGCGGCCAGCCTTTCATCGTCTTGCACGGCCCCCTCAAGCTCTGGTTTGAAGAGCGAGGCCTGAACGCCCATGTCAGCGTCAGTGATGAAACCGATTACGCGACCAGCTTTGTCATCGTCGAACAAAACCAGCCATGAGCGCCACAATTTTTCCGCACAGCCCTTTGATCATCGACCTGGCCGGGCTCCAGGTGACGGCCAGGGATCGGCGTCGCCTCAAGCATCCCTTGGTGGGTGGGGTGATCCTGTTCGCCCGCAACTGGCAGGACCGGGAGCAGCTGGGCGCCCTGTGCCGGCAAATCAAGGCTGTGCGGCAGGACCTCCTGATTCTGGTCGATCATGAAGGCGGCCGGGTGCAGCGTTTCAAGACCGATGGCTTCACCCACCTGCCGCCCATGCGTGTGCTGGGCCAGATGTGGATGCGGCCCGACGGAGGCCTGCCCGGCGCCAATGCCCTGGCGGCCAGCAACGCGGCCACGGCCTGCGGCTATGTCCTAGGTGCTGAGCTGCGCGCCTGCGGCGTCGACATGAGTTTTACCCCGGTGCTGGACCTTGATTACGGCAGCAGTGGTGTGATCGGTGATCGCGCCTTCGAGCGTGACCCGCGCATCGTCGCCGCCCTGGCCAAGAGCTTGATGCATGGCCTGCTGCAGGCGGGCATGGCCAATTGCGGCAAGCACTTCCCCGGCCACGGCTTTGTGAAGGCGGACTCCCATGTCGACATTCCGGTAGACCGCCGCAGCCTCAGGGCCATCCTGGCCGACGACGCCGTGCCTTATGAATGGCTCAATACGGTGCTGACCAGCGTGATGCCCGCCCATGTGATTTATCCCAAGGTCGACGCCCGGCCTGCCGGTTTTTCGGAGAAATGGCTGCAGTACATTCTGCGCGGCCACTTGGGTTTTGGTGGCGCCATTTTCAGCGACGACCTGAG
>CANHGF010000188.1 GCA_947460065.1 Comamonadaceae bacterium | reverse complement strand
AGAGGCGCTGCCCCAGCCCCAGCCCCCGCCCTCGCGCCTTCCAGTGGCGCAGGATCATCGGGTGGCAGCGGCAGCGCAGGTGGCGGTGGTAAACCCGATGCATCGGGTCGCCCCGCCAAAGCCGCAAGCGGCAAGTCGCCAGAGGCGGGCAAGGACACATCGGCCAGCGCTGCAGTTGCCAGCCGCGCCATGCCTGCCAAGAGCGTGCTTGCGGCCCAGGCTGCGGCGGTGTCCAGCCGGGTGGCCGCTGCTCGTTCGCAGGTGCTCACGGGCGCCACGGCGGCGGCCCGCACTGCCTCGGTGGAAGCCATGCGGGCACGCATGCAGGCCAGCCGCACAGGCGGTGACACCTTGGCCAGGCCCCAGGCGGCCATCCGCATTCAGTCCAGCCCTGTGGCGCAAGCCGCAGGGCTGAAGCAAGCCAACCCACCGCCTGTGGCCTTGCGGGACTCGCAGCAAGCCAACCCGCCGCCTGCGGCCTTGCGGGACTTGCAGCAAGCCAACCCGCCGCCTGCGGCCTTGCGGGACTTTGGCAGCGCTGTGGTGGACAAGGTGGGTGCGCAAAACCCCTTGCTCGCCGAAAGCAAGGTCGTGCCTCGCGAGCCTGAGCGCGATGCCTTGCTGCCGCCGCCCAGTGAGATGACGCAATCTTTTGACTCTGTGCCCTCTTTGCGCAGTTCCTCGACCAAACAAAAGGTCAGGCACTCCAAGAGCGTCACCCTGCAGGAAGAGACCATGGAAGCGGTCAATTTCCTGAATTTAATCAGTCTTCGAATTTTGCCTTGATTGGACGTTTTCTTTATGTTGGCCTGGTTCCATTCCTTCAGTAATTTGCAAATCGGAGCAATGCTCCTGTTCACGGGTTTGAGCGTGACCACCTTGATTCCCTCCCTGTTGCGTCACCGCTTCAAGATCAAAGTGGAGGACAACTTGTCCCGAGGGGCCGAAGAGTCCTTCAAGCTCTTTATTTCGCTGAGCTTGCTGTTGCTGGCTTTTTGCATGGTGCGCGCCCAAGGCGACTACCGGGGGGCCGAGGACATCGTCTCGCGCGAGGCCACCGTCATGCTCAAGATGGACCGCGCTTACGAGTCCTTTGCCACCGACGACACCGACGCCATGCGCTTGGTGCTGCGCACCTATGCCGAGCACTTGGTCAAGGACGAGTGGCCGGTGCTTGCGCGGGGCGAGCGTGCGAGCACTGCCAGCGAAGACCTGCGCGTGATATCCACCATCTCCAAGCAGCTCGAGCCGCAGACGCCCGAGCAGCAGGTGGCGCGCTCGGAGATCATCCAGTCGGTCAACCAACTCAATGACCTGCGCGAGGCCAGAATCTCGGCCAGCATGGTCAAGCTGCCTGCGTTTTACTGGTACGCCATCTTCACCGCCTTGTTCTTTTTGATGCTCTTCGGTTGGCTGCAAAATCCCCTGAGCAAAATGATCACTTGGGTGGGCGGGGTGACCTGCGGCGTGAGCCTGATGCTCACCGTGCTAATTACCACCTCAGGCATTTTTGCGGGCCAGCACTCAGTCTCAGCCGAGCCCATTCGCAACGCCCTGGTCCAAATGGGCACCCTGGGCGGCTGATGAAATCTTTTACACCCCCCTTGTGGATCATGAACATGCGCTTTGCACTCCAACGTCTTCCTTTGCTGGCCGCCTTGCTTGTCGCTTTTCCCTGGTCCTCGATGGCGGCTGGTGGGCAGGCCCAAGTCCAGCCCGCGGCGCCACAGCGCTTGCTAATTAACCGCACGGCCGATGACATTGCCCAGTCCGACGCCATGGCCACGCCAATGACCGAATCGGACAAATTGGCCCGCGAGGCCATTGCGTTGATTCAGCAAAAAGAGCTCAAAAAAGCCTCAGAAAAAATCAATGCTGCCTTGCGCCTGCGGGTGGACCGCTCTTACTACCACTTGGTCAACGGCTTGATCTACCACCTGCAAGCGCGCGAAGGTGGCGCCGGTTCCTACGAATTGGCTGCGCAGGGCTACCAGCAGGCCATTCGCTTTGACGAGTCCAACTGGCAGGCCCACCTGCTGTCGGGCCTGCTGCACATAGACACCTCCAAGTTTGAACAGGCTAGGCTGGACTTGGCCGAGGCCATGTACCTTCGCCCCGACGACGCCGATGTGCTCAACGCCTTTGCCTATGCGGCCTACCGCTCAGGCTCGCCAGACCTGGCCGCTGGCGCCATCAATGCGCTGGAAGCCATGGGCGGCGTGAAGACCCAGGTGGAAATCCGCAATGCCTCGGTCATCATGGCGGCCGTGGGCGAGCCCGACAAAGCGCGCGCCTACCTGGCCCAGCTCAATGAGAAGGTCTCGCCTACCACCCGCAGCTTTGTAGAGCGCCGCCTCGGCGACTGGCAGGGCGTGCACAACAACCCGGCCATGCTCAAAACCCAGTTTGGCGCGCCGCCCGGTGGCGGCTTTGGGGCCCCTGGAGGGGGTTTTGGCGCGCCTGGCGGCGGCTTTGGTGCCCCCGGCGGCGGCTTTGGTGGCATGCCTGGCCAGCTCCCACCGCCCGGGGCACCCGGCATGGACAAAATGGTGGTGGTGGATGTAGTCATCATCTCCACTGAAGAAGATTATTCCAACCAGCAAGGCATGAACCTGTTGCGTGGCTTGGAGGTGCAGTTTGGCGGGTCAAACGGTCCTGCTTATTCGCGGGAAACGAGAGCCAATGTCAATGATTCGGGAGACCGTTCTCAAATCTCTTCCATCACGCGCTTGATTTCTGTGCCGTCGGTGAAATACAGCCTGAACATCTTCAACATCAACAGTGCCCGCAACGAAATCTTGGCACGACCCACCCTGGTGGCCACCGCAGGCCGGGCGTCCGAGTTTTTCTCGGGCGCTGAGCTCAACGCGGTGGTGGTCAGCTCGGGCGTTAATGCCTCCAACCCGGTGAACATCGTCAAGGACATTGGCACGACCTTGCAGGTCACGCCCACCTTTTTGGATGACGGTCGGATCAACCTCAAGGTGCTGGCCCAGCGTACGTTTATCAAGACGCCCAACAACAACCTCAGCGGCTTTAATGCCCGGGTCGAGACCTCCAAAAGTCGGATCGATGCCAGTGTGGTGATGCGCCCCGGAGAGACCTTGATTTTGGGTGGACTGAGCGAGAAGGAAGGCGAGATCACCCGCGACGGCGTGCCGCTCTTGCAAGACATCCCTTTGGTGCAATACCTGTTTGCCAACCGCACCTCGCGCGACTACCAAAAATCCACCCTGATCCTGATCACACCCAGACCGGCGCAGTATGTGTACCAACCTGAAAAGGCCCGCCAAGCTTATGAAAAAAGCCTGAGTGAAGAAGAGCGACCCTTTGCCAGCCTGCGTGCGCGTTACGCAGACTGGTTTCGGCCTTACCCGAACTGGGCTTCAACGTTTCGCCAGCTGCAAGAAAACTCGCTTTACCGCGAGTTCAGAACCGGCGACGTTTTGCTTGAAAACTGGACCGACATGCGCTCAATCAAAGACCGCTTGGGCAAAGTCCTCGACTTTTTGCATTATTGAACAGGCTGCGCTTCATGAACATTCGAACTGTGATTTTGAGTGCCAGTGTGTTGCTTGCACTGTTGCCTGCCCAGGCCCAAAACGATGGGCGGCGCAGAACCTACAGCAGCGATACGCTGGTCTGCCGTTTTTGCGACCTGCGCTATGAAGACCTGTCGGTGCGCAACTTCAAGCGCGTGGATGTGACAGGCGCCTTTTTGCACGGTGCCAACTTTTCCTGGTCGGTGCTGAAAAACAGCAGCCTGACCTCCAGCAACTTGGTGCAAGTGCGTATGGAATGGTCAGACCTCGATGGCGCCGATTTGTCCAAAGCCACACTGGAAAACGCCACCATGTTCCGCTCTTCTTTCAGGGGCGCGAACTTTCACATGGCCAACCTGTCGGGCGCCAACCTCAACCGCAGCGAAATGGCGGGCGTGAGTATGGTTGCCGCGCTCATGCGGCGGGCCAACCTGACGGCGGCGCGCTTTAGCAATGCCAACTTGCGACAGGCCGACCTGAGCCACGCCAACTTGGAGAACTCCCGGGTGCGCGACACCGACATGCAGGGCAGCACCCTGGACAATGTCAATTTTGAGGGCTGTGACCTCAAGAACTCCGACCTGTCGGGCTCTTCCATCCGGGGTGCCAGCTTCGTGGCCACTTTTTTGCAGCAGGTCAACTTTCGCAATGCCGACCTCAGCAAGGCCAATTTCCAAAACGCTGTGTTGGAGGCCAACAACTTCAGTGGCGCCAATCTGTCTGGCGCTGATCTGACGGGCGCCACGCTGCGCAACACCATTTTGGCGGGGGCCAACTTATGCAAGGCCAAACTGCCCAACGGCAGCATTGGCGCTTGCCCCGCCGCCCCAGAGCCTGACCCCGCTGAAGCACCAGCGGCTGCGCCCGACGCTTTGCCCGGCTTGGCTCCCACCCCCGGTCTCGCCCCCCCTGCCTCACCGTCTGGCCTGCCCTCTTCAATGCCTTCAGGTCAGGGCGCGCCGGGTTTTCCCGCCACTTCCATCAAGGGTGTCTGATGCTTGACAACACCTGGGCGGCTTTGAGCCGCAGAATCCACCTGCGCACGGCCTTGTCCTGCTTGCTGGTTTTCATGAGCCCCCTGGCCCTGGCCCAAACCAGCCAGGCGGGCGCTCCTGTTTTTCGCGTGGCTGTGCCTGGCAATATGTTTGCCCAATTGGGCAAGGCTGGCCCTGAGGGCATATTCCTTGAAACCATGGACGCGCTGCTCAAACGCATGGGCAAGACGCCGCAGTACATCATCATGCCCACAGGAGATGCTCTGCTCGAAGCCGTTAGCGGCAAACTCAGCGCGGCCACGGTGGTCGTGCCCACACCCCGCCTGGCCAGCACCTTGTGGTTGTCAGAGCCACTGGTCAATGAGTCCAACATTGTGGTGACTCTCAGGGACAAGGGCTTTGCGCTCAAAAGCCTGGCCGATCTCAAAGGCAAACGCCTGGGCGCGCGCCAGGGTTACCGCTATCCCATGCTGGAAAACAAGCCTGGCATCGTGCTTGAACGCTACACCACCGACGGTGAGATGTTGCGTGCCTTGCTGTTCGAGCAAATGGACGCCATTTTGTTCTCGGCCATCTCAGACACCTTTGCCATGCGCAGCGAAGGCATCATGAAGCGCCTGCTGGTGCTGGACAACGCCGCTGGCTCGGTGCCCTTTGTGGCGGCTTTTTCCAAAGTCCATTTCAGCCAACAGGAGCTGCGGGACTTCAACAAGGCTTTGGCCGAATTCAAGCGCAGCCCGCAGTGGGAAGAGGTGCTCGAGCGCAACGGCCTGGCCGATTTGTCCAAGCCCTGGCCCATGATCACCGAGTAAACCGCGCGCCGTCACCGCCCAGGTGACGGCTGTCTGCGTGGGGCGCTTGGCGCCCTGGTGCTCGGCCGCTCGTTTTGAAGAGCTCCTGGCTCACTCGCCATGTCGAGTGCAGGGCAGATGCACGCGCTCGTATGCCTATGCATTTGAATGCGCCAACACATTTTTTAACAAAGTGCGGGCGGGAATGATTGAAGTGCTGCCAAGAGCAAGGCGCCACTTTGATCAGCTCTACATTGGAATCGATCAACTTTTTTGACGT
>CANHGF010000187.1 GCA_947460065.1 Comamonadaceae bacterium | reverse complement strand
CCCAGCGCCTCGACGGTGTTGCCGTCGTTGCGGGCCACTGCCAGCTCGGCTTGATCAAAGCCGCCCTTGAAGTGCTCCATGATGGCGGCGCTGCTCAATTGACCATGAGCACCCACATCCCAATCAATGGCCACCTCGCGCAGCGCTTCCTTGGCGCGCCAGTAATTGTCGGCCACCACCGCTACGAACTCACCCAGGTTGAGCACCTTGACAACGCCGCGGCGATTTTGCACCTTGGACGCATCCATGGTGCGCACCTTGCCATTAAAGACCGGGCAGGCCGCCACAGCGGCGTGCAACATGCCGGGCACCTGCGCATCGATGCCATAGCGGATGCGGCCGGTGACGATGTCGGGAATGTCGACCCGTGCAATCGGCTTGCCGACGATGGTCCAGTTCTTGGGGTCCTTGAGCTGAACTTCCTTGGGCGGCTCCATCTTGGCAGCGGCCAGGGCCAGCTTGCCGTAGGTGATGGAGCGCTTGCTGGCAGCGTGGGTCACCCGGCCCTTGGTCGTGGTGCACTCGCTGGCCGACACGCCCCATTGCTGGGCCGCCGTTGCCACGAGCATGTGCCGGGCAGTGGCACCGGCCTTGCGCAGGTATTCCTGCGACTGGCGGATGGTGCGGCTGCCCACGGTGGCCATGTCGCCATAGGCGCGCTTGGAGGCCAAGTTCTCATGGGCCGGAACATATTCAATACGCACCCGACTCCAATCGGCATCGAGCTCCTCGGCCACCAACATCGGTGCCGAAGTCCGGCTGCCCTGGCCCATTTCGGTGCGGGCGTAACGAATCACCACCGTCTCGTCGGGCCGCACCTCAACCCAAGCGTTGAGCTTGGGCGCGCCGGCCGCGTCGCTGCGACCGGGCAAATAAAAACCCAGGCTCAAGCCAGCGGCTGCGGTGGCCGAAGACTTGAGGAAAAAGCGCCGATCCGGGCGCTGAACGTCTTGCTGGTCGGTGTTCATGCGCGCACCCCTTTCGCGGAGACCGCATGAATGGCCTTGCGGATGCGGGCATAACTGCCACAGCGGCAAATATTGGTCATGGCCGCGTCGATGTCTTGGTCACTGGGCTTGGGCTTTTTCTTGAGCAAAGCCACCGCAGCGAGGATCTGCCCGCCCTGGCAGTAGCCGCACTGGGGCACCTGATGATCAATCCAGGCCTGCTGCACTGGATGCAGCTTGTCCTTGTTGGCCAGGCCCTCGATGGTCATCACCTTCTGGCCGCTGGCGGCCGAAACCGGGTAGGAGCACGAACGCACCGGCTCGCCATTGAGCAAGACGGTGCAGGCGCCACACTGGGCAATGCCGCAGCCGAATTTGGGACCTTTTTCATCCAGCTCATCGCGCAAGGCCCACAGCAGGGGCATGTCGGGCTCAACATCGAGCTCGCGCACCTTTCCATTGACTTCGAGTTTCATGGTCTACGCTCCATTTTTGTAGGAAACCCGAATCATCACCTGTTCGGACGCTTAGGCTTATTAGGGTTTTCCGGCAGAGCCCCCGACCAACCAGGCCTGGGCGGTCAGACCGATCACCCGCGCGGCCTGCTCAGGCATGCCGGCCGGCGTACCCGCACGCAAACGGTGCAGCAGCAGCAACTCGGCCACACCAGAGCGAGCCCGCAAGCTGCGCGCCCCCCCCACAGCCCAAGCTGGACCCGCGGGCGGACGGCCGAAGACCACCCCTGGGCGCTCCTGCACGTCGGAGCAAGAGCCACCCCCCGGCCGCGTCTGCGCAGCCGCTTGTATCACCATCATGATTTGTCTCCCTGCATCAAGCACTGAACACGGCCATGACCGGAAGCGGCATGGCGCCGATACCGTCCTGCGCTCCTCTGTGGGGTAGCACCCGTGTCCATCGAAGGCAGGATGCTAAGGGGCGCGCCCATCAAGCCAACCCGGCGGGAGCGCCGCCGCAGCGTAGGACTGCGCCTATGGGGCCCGCACCGTGCGGCCCAAGGACTGCGCCGCCTAAGCGCGGCCTCAGCCCCGACCCGCGCGCCAGCGCTGCAGCCAAATCGCGTTGCCCATGACGCTGATGCTCGACAGCGCCATGGCAGCGCCAGCCAGCATAGGAC
Organism: Comamonadaceae bacterium; assembly: GCA_947460065.1. Lineage (GTDB taxonomy): Bacteria > Pseudomonadota > Gammaproteobacteria > Burkholderiales > Burkholderiaceae_C > Polaromonas. The sequence goes on along the minus strand of CANHGF010000187.1, from coordinate 3,576 downwards.
TGAGATAGCCCAGCGCCGCCAACGGAATTCCAGCCACGTTGTAAGCGAAGGCCCAGAACAGGTTCTGACGGATCTTGACCACGGTGCGGTGCGAAATATCCAGCGCAGCGGCCACCAGACTCAAATCGCCGCGCATCAAGGTAATGCCCGCCGCATTCATGGCCACATCCGTGCCGGTGCCCATGGCCATGCCCACATCGGCCGCAGCCAGTGCGGGCGCATCATTGACGCCATCGCCCACCATTGCGACCGGGCCATATTGCCTCAAGCTACGCACCGCCGCCGCTTTGTCGGCCGGCAACACATCGGCCAGCACCTCCTCGTCGGCCAGACCCAAGCGCGCGCCCATCGCCAGCGCCGCCGCCCGGTTGTCGCCGGAGATCATCACCACCCGCAAGCCGCGCGCGCGCAGCGCCGCCAAGGCTTGCTGCGCTGCCGGCTTGGGCTGGTCAGCGAAGGCCAGCAGGGCCAGCACCTGCCACTGCGACCCATCCTCACGCAGCAAGGCCGACAGCGTTGCGCCCTGCGCCTGCTGCAGGCGCTCGGCCGCCTCGGCCAGCGGGCCCAGGGGCACGGCCAACTCGGCCAGCCAACGCCCGCTGGCGATGCGGTAACGCCGACCGCCGGTGCTGCCCTCCACCCCGCGCCCGGCGACCGCCACCAAGGACTCGGGCGCGGTCCAGGTCAAGCCCTCGGCACGCGCTTGCGCCAGCACCGCGCGCGCCAGCGGATGCTCGCTGCCGCTTTGCAGGCTGGCCGCCGCCGCCAGCAAAGTCGCCCGGTCCTGACTTTCGACCACCTCAAAAGAAATCAGACGCGGCTGCCCCACCGTCAAAGTGCCGGTCTTGTCAAAAGCCACCACCCGCACCTGGTGGGCGAGTTCCAGCGCCTGCGCATCCTTGATCAAAATGCCGTGCTTGGCGGCCACGCCCGTGCCCGCCATGATGGCTGCGGGCGTGGCCAGCCCCAGTGCGCAAGGGCAGGCGATGACCAGCACCGCCACCGCGCGCACCACCGCCAGCTCCAGCGAAGCACCACTGAGCAGGTAAGCCACCAGCGTCAGCAGGGCCAGGGCCATGACGGCCGGGACGAACACTGCCGCCACCTTGTCGACCAGCCGCTGTATCGGCGCCTTGGCCGCCTGCGCGTCTTCCACCAGAGCAATGATGCGGGCCAGCACCGTCTGCGCGCCCACCGCCGTGACCCGCATCAGCAAGCGACCTTCGCCGTTGATGCTGCCGCCGGTCAGCTGCGCCCCCTCGTCCTTGCTCACCGGCAAGGGCTCACCGGTCAGCATGGACTCATCGAGCTGGCTGCGGCCCTGCACGATCTGACCGTCGACGGGCACCCGCTCGCCAGGCAGGATGAGCACCGTATCTCCCTGCAGGATCTCGGCCACCGGCAGGTCGACCGTCTCCCCCGAGCGCATCTGCACATGGGCCAGCGCTGGCCGCAGAGCATGCAAATCGGCGATCGCCGAGGTGGTCTGGCGCTTGACCCGCAGCTCCAACCATTTGCCCAGCATCACCAGGCTGATGACCACCGCCGAGGCCTCAAAGTACAGCTCCGGCATCGCACCTGGCTCAGCGCTCAGCCAGAGCCACATGGACAAGCCCCAGGCCGCCGAGGTGCCCACCGCGACCAACACATCCATATTGCCGGTACGCGCGCGCAGCGCGTGCCACGCGGCACGGTAGAAGTGGGCGCCCAAAATGAATTGCACCGGGGTGGCCAGTGCAAACTGCAGCCAGGCCGGCCACATCCGATGCTCCCCCCACAGAGCCGAGACCATGGGAAAAACCAAGGGCAGCGATAGCGCCAAGGCCCAGGCCACCGGCGCAAAGCCAGCCCAGGGGTTTGGCTTTTGCGCGACCGCCCCGACCTCACCGTCTCGCACACCGTAGCCGGCCTCGCGCACCGCCCGTCGCAGCAAGGCCGGCAGCTCATCCTGCTGCCCGGCATCAAACTGCACCCGGGCTGACTCGGTGGCCAGATTGACGCTAGCCTGGCGCACGCCCGGCACCTTCTGGAGTGCCCGCTCCACCCGCAGCGAACAAGAGGCGCAGGTCATGCCTTCAATGCCCAGATCCAGGCTGGCCGGCACACCGGCCTGCTCGGGTGCAGACTTCAAGGAAACCTCAGGCTCCAGATGGGCGGCATCGTTCATGGCTTGCAGCTTATACCGGCCCGCAGCCCAAAGGCTGTAAAAATCAAGCCACCGCACGGTTTGTTGATGCCCATCAATAGGCACAGATGTATCGGGCGCATCATCAGCCCTTGAAGTACAGCCCAGTTCACCGCAATTAAGGCTGACCCATGAAAGGCCTTCCTATGGACCAGGTATTTACCGTTGTCGGCATGAGTTGCGACCATTGCGAGCGCTCCGTCACCCAGGCGGTGCAAGGCATCGACCCCAAAGCGCAGGTGCTCATCAACCGAAGTGCACAAGAGGTCAAAGTCAACAGCGAGCAGCCCCGCCAAGCCATCGCCCGGGCCATTGCCGAAGAAGGCTATGAGGTCAGCTAAGCCGCACAGAAGGACGGGCGCCTGCCCGTCTTTTCCTGACGTTTACAAAAGCTCACGTCGGCTGCATCTGGCAGATACATGTGACAGCGACACTGCATCTGGCCGCCCGACAAACCTTGCGGCCTTCTTGAAAGTGAAAGGATCCACCATGAACTCCCTCATCCATCGTTCCGCCCCCTGGCTGCTAGCCGCGCTAGTGAGCGCCAGCGGCTTTGCTGCATGGGCTCAACCGGCCCCACAGGGCTCTGCCCAAGCCGCTGCGCCAAGCAGCGATAAGCCCCGACATGGCGCCATGATGGAGCGCATGAAGGCAAGGCACGAGCAGCACCTGACTCAACTGAAAACCAAGCTGCAACTCAAGCCCGAACAGGAGCCCGCCTGGTCAGCATTTGCCGGCGCCATGGCCCCGCCGGCCCAACCCGGTAAAAGGTCGGACTGGGCCGAGGCGATGCGCCTGAACACGCCCGAGCGCATCGAACGCATGAAAGCGTTGCACCAGCAGCGCCAAAATGAAATGAATGCGCTGATGGATCGCCGCGGCGAGGCAGCTAAAACCTTCTATGCCGCGCTGTCGCCAGAGCAGAAAAAAATCTTTGACGACGAGACGCGTCAGCACATGGCGCAGATGGCGCGTAAGGGCGAGCACGGCCGCATGGGGCCGCATGGGCACCCAGGGCACCACGGCGGCTGATCAGCCGCCCATGGGCCGCACACCGATGAGCGCTGAATGCAGCCAGAAAGCAAATGCGGCCCAAACCCCCACGCCCAGCAAAACCGTCAGCACCGTGGGCGCCAGGCGGCCGGTCGCAGCCGGCCGCTGCTCACGGCGGTCGCGGCGGCGCGAAGCCACAAACAAGACCACCGACCACACCAGGAACGAGCCGAAAAGCAGCAGATCCGCCACCGAGTTGTTGGCCAGCAAATGAGCCAAGGCCCAGGTCTTGGTGCCCAAAACCATGGGATGACGCAGTCGGGCCCGAATCAGATTGCCTGGCACGTAGGCGGCCACCCACAGCACAAAGGACAGCAACATCAAAGGCGCGGCCAAAT
>CANHGF010000186.1 GCA_947460065.1 Comamonadaceae bacterium | reverse complement strand
GGTCGAGCAGCACCGGCGAGTCGTTGCTCACCTTGACCGCCTCGCGCATGTAGCGCTCCAGATCGCGCTGCTCATGCACGATTTCCATGGCCCGCCCGCCCAGCACATAGCTGGGGCGAACCACCAGGGGATAGCCCAGTTGGCTGGCCTTCTCGAGCGCCTCGCCCTCGGTACGGGCGGTCGCATTGGGCGGCTGGCGCAAGCCCAGGCCGTGCAGCAACTGCTGGAAACGCTCGCGATCCTCGGCCGCATCAATCATGTCGGGCGAAGTGCCGACGATGGGCACGCCGTTGCGCTCCAAATCAAGCGCGAGCTTGAGCGGGGTTTGGCCGCCGTACTGCACGATCACGCCCAGCGGCTTTTCCTTGTCGACAATCTCCAGCACGTCTTCCAGCGTCAGCGGCTCGAAATAGAGCCGATCTGAGGTGTCGTAGTCGGTGGAGACGGTCTCTGGGTTGCAGTTGACCATGATGGTCTCGTAGCCGTCTTCACGCAGGGCCAGTGCTGCATGCACGCAGCAGTAATCGAACTCGATGCCCTGGCCGATCCGGTTGGGGCCGCCGCCAAGCACAATGATCTTTTTGCGGTTCGTAGGGTCAGCCTCGCACTCACCGCCCTCGGCCTCATAGGTCGAATACATGTAGGCCGTGTGGGTGGCAAATTCAGCGGCGCAGGTATCGACGCGCTTGTAGACCGGCCGCACGCCCAAAGCCCTGCGCCGCTGGCGGATGGCTTGATCGGTGGTATGCAACTGCTTGGCCAACCGACGATCCGAAAAGCCTTTTTGCTTGAGCTGGCGCAAGGTGACGGCGTCGATGTCCTCCAGGCTCTTGGTCTCCAGCTCGAGTTCGATTTTGACGATCTGCTCGATCTGCACCAGGAACCAGGGATCGATGCGGGTCAGCGCATGGACTTCATCAACGCTCATGCCCTGGGCAAAAGCATCACCGACGTACCAGATGCGGTCAGGGCCGGGGGCGCCCAGTTCCTTTTCGAGCACCTCGCGGTCCTGGGTTTTCTCGTTCATGCCGTCGACGCCAACCTCCAGCCCCCGCAGGGCTTTCTGGAAGGATTCCTGGAAGGTGCGACCCATGGCCATGACCTCGCCCACCGACTTCATCTGGGTGGTCAGACGCGAATCGGCCTGCGGAAATTTTTCGAAGGCAAAGCGCGGAATCTTGGTGACCACATAGTCAATCGATGGCTCGAAAGACGCCGGGGTGGCCCCGCCAGTGATCTCGTTGCGCAGCTCATCGAGCGTGTAGCCGATGGCCAGCTTGGCCGCCACCTTGGCGATCGGAAAGCCGGTGGCCTTGGAGGCCAGCGCCGAGGAGCGAGACACCCGTGGGTTCATCTCGATGACGATCATGCGCCCATCTTTGGGGTTGATCGAGAACTGCACATTGGAGCCGCCAGTATCGACGCCGATCTCGCGCAGGACTGCCAGCGAGGCGTTGCGCATGATCTGGTATTCCTTGTCGGTCAGCGTCTGCGCCGGCGCCACCGTGATGGAGTCGCCGGTGTGCACGCCCATCGGATCGAGGTTCTCGATCGAGCAGACGATGATGCAATTGTCTTTCTTGTCGCGCACCACCTCCATCTCGTACTCTTTCCAGCCCAGCAGCGATTCTTCAATCAGCAACTCATTGGTGGGCGAGGCCTCCAGACCGCGCTTGCAGATGGTCTCGAACTCTTCAGCGTTGTAGGCAATGCCGCCGCCCGTTCCGCCCAGGGTGAAACTGGGCCGGATGACGGTGGGAAAGCCCACCTGCTTTTGCACACCCCAAGCCTCGTCCATGCTGTGGGCGATGCCCGAGCGCGCCGAGCCCAGACCAATCTTGGTCATGGCGTCCTTGAACTTGAGGCGGTCTTCGGCCTTGTCGATGGCCTGCGGCGACGCGCCGATCAGCTCGACTTTGTATTTATCGAGCACGCCATGGTGCCAAAGGTCCAAAGCGCAGTTCAGCGCAGTTTGCCCTCCCATGGTCGGCAAGATCGCATCAGGCCGCTCCTTGGCAATGATCTTCTCGACCGTCTGCCAGGTGATGGGCTCGATATAGGTGACGTCGGCCGTGGCCGGGTCGGTCATGATGGTGGCCGGGTTGCTGTTGATCAGGATGACCCTGTAACCCTCCCCACGCAGCGCCTTGCAGGCCTGCACCCCAGAGTAGTCGAACTCGCAGGCCTGGCCGATGATGATCGGGCCGGCACCGATGATGAGGATGCTTTTGATGTCTGTGCGCTTAGGCATGCGCTTTCTCCTTGGCCTGCTGCATCAGCGCGGTGAAGCGGTCGAACAGGTAGCCGATGTCTTGGGGGCCAGGCGAGGCCTCGGGATGGCCCTGGAAGCAAAACGCCGGTTTGTCGGTGCGCTCCAGGCCCTGCACAGTGCCGTCAAACAGGCTGACGTGGGTCGCGCGCAGATGGGCGGGCAGGGTTTTCTCATCGACCGCAAAACCATGGTTCTGGCTGGTGATCGAAACCCGGCCACTGTCCAGGTCCTTGACCGGATGGTTGGCGCCATGGTGACCGAACTTCATTTTGAAGGTCTGCGCACCCGAGGCCAGGGCCATGATCTGGTGGCCCAGGCAGATGCCGAAGGTGGGCAGACCTGAATCGATCAGTTCGCCGGCCGCAGCGATAGCGTAGTCGCAAGGCTGCGGATCGCCGGGGCCGTTAGAGAGAAAAACACCGTCGGGCTGCAGGGCCAGCGCGGCGCTGGCCGGCGTCTTCGCCGGCACCACGGTGACGCGGCAGCCCCTGTGGGCCAGCATGCGCAGGATGTTTTTCTTCACGCCGAAGTCGTAGGCGACAACGTGGAATTTTGGCGCGCCTTGCTGACCATAGCCTTGCCCGAGTGCCCATTCGGTCTGCGTCCACTCATAGCTCGAGGCACTGCTGACCACCTTGGCCAGGTCCAGCCCGGTCATGTTGGGGGCGGCCTGCGCAGCCGCAACCGCCTGTTTGATCGCAGCATCGGTGATGCTCTGACCGGCCGCCAAGGCCGAAATACAGCCGTTTTGCGCGCCGTGGCTGCGCAAATGCCGGGTCAATTGGCGAGTGTCGAGCTCGGCGATGGCCACCGTGCCCTGGGCGATCAGGTATTGGCTCAGGGTCTGCTCGAGCCGGAAATTACTGGCCAACAGGGGCAGGTCTTTGATGACCAGACCGGCGGCATGCACCTTGTCGGCCTCGACGTCTTCTGCATTGATGCCGTAGTTGCCGATGTGCGGATAGGTCAGGGTGACGATCTGCTGGCAGTAGCTGGGGTCGGTGAGGATTTCCTGGTAGCCGGTCATCGAGGTGTTGAACACCACTTCACCGACCGTCGAGCCAGGCGCTCCAATGGACTTGCCGATAAAGACCGTGCCGTCGGCAAGGGCCAGGATGGCGGGGGGGTGACTTCCCTGTAGGGACAAAAGCACTGGGTTCTCCGTTGGGTTGACGGTTCGCCCGGTCGCACGCGCACGAGGAGACTGGCATCCCACTGGCGCTGGCTGGTGCTTGTGTAAAAAGTCGGCTTTTGCTGCGCCCGGGCGAGGCTGATTCTGAAAAGCCTCTGATTATAGTCCGGCTCCATCAGTGCCTGCGCTCTGGCGGACGGACGATACCGCACTGGCATGCAGGCAGATGGCCGCGGCCGCAGCCACATTGAGCGACTCCTGGCCGCCCGGCTGGATGATGCGTACCGCCTGCGTGGCCCGGGCCAGCAGGTCCAGCGACACCCCCTGCCCTTCATGGCCGAAGACCCAGGCACAGGGCCATGGCAGTGCCTGCTCGTGCAGCGCCTGTCCGCCATGGGAACTGGTGGCCAAAAGCGGCAGCGCCAAGCCCTGGAGTTCCTCGGCCTGCACCCCCTCGAACAGTTGCATGCCGAAATGCGCGCCCATGCCGGCGCGCAGCACCTTGCCCGACCACAAAGCAGCGCAGCCCTGTAAGGCCAGCACCTGCACAAAACCAAAAGCCGCCGCGCTGCGCAAAACGGAACCCACATTGCCGGCATCCTGCAGCCGGTCGAGCACCACGGTGGGCACATCGGGGCGCCAGGCACTCGAGCGCTCCCAACTGAGCAGGGCGCCGATCATCGCGGGGGACTCCAAGGCGGTGAATTCGCGCCAGAGTGCGTCGGCCACCACCACCGTGCGCTCGGCTTGCGGCTGCCACTGTGCCAGCATGCTGTCCTGTTGGGACTGAGCCAGCACCAGGGTCTGCAGGCGCCGACCACCCGCTAGAGCCGCAGCCAGCAAATGCTCGCCCTCCACCCAAACCAGGCCCTGCTTGCGGTAGGCCGCGCCATCGTGCGCCAAGCGCCGCAGGTCCTTGATCCACGGGTTCGCGCGGGAGCTGATGAGATCGATCTGAGCCATGGTGTCAGCCGCGCCCCTCATTGACCATCACCCGCGCCACCGGCGAAAACGAGCGCCTATGCTCGGGGCAGGCACCATGCGCTTGCAGGGCCGCCAAATGCTCGGCGGTGCCGTAGCCTTTGTGGGCCGCAAAGCCGTACTGCGGGTACTGTTGGTGGTATTGCTCGCACCAGCGGTCGCGGGTGACCTTGGCCACGATGGAGGCCGCTGAGATGGCCGGCACCAGCGCGTCACCGCCGACGATGGCCTCAGCCAGCATGGGCAAGCGCGGCAGGCGGTTGCCATCGACCAGCACCTTCACCGGGCGCAGGCGCAGTCCCTGCACCGCGCGCTGCATGGCCAGCAGCGTCGCTTGCAGGATGTTGAGCGTATCGATCTCCTGCACGCTGGCCCGGCCCACCGAGCAGCACAGCGCCTTGGCCATGATCTGCTCATACAGGACCTCGCGCCGCACGGCGCTCAGCTTCTTGGAGTCGTCCAGACCGCAGATAGGATGGAGATCATCCAAGATCACAGCGGCTGCCACCACCGGGCCGGCCAGCGGGCCACGGCCTGCCTCATCCACGCCAGCCTGTAGGCCCGGCGCGTCCCAGCGGAATGCGGCTTGCTCAGGCGGCAATGATTTTCTCGATCGCATCACAAGCCAATCGGGCGGTATCGCGGCGCAAATCATGGTGCAGGCGCTCAAAACGCTGCGCCAGGGCCCGCGCCTCTTGCGGGTGTTTCAGCCAGTGCAGCACGCCCTCGGCCAAGGCCTCGGGAGTGGCGCTTTCCTGCAGCAGCTCGGGCACCACGAATTCACGGCACAAGATATTGGGCAAACCCACCCAGGGTTGCAACTGCTTGCGCCGCATGATCTGCCAGCTCAGCCAGGGCATGTGATAGGCAATCACCATAGGCCGCTTGAACAGCGCAGCTTCCAGAGTCGCGGTGCCGCTGGCCACCAAGGCGCTATCACAGGCGGCCAGCACCTGGTGCGAGCGGCCGTCGACCAGATGCAGCGCCTGGGCATCAGGCCCGCTCCAGCCGGCGGCACGCGCCGCCTGCTCGACCGCAGGGCGCAAGGCAGGCAACACCGGCACCACAAAACGCAGCTCGGGCCGCTCACGCAGCAGCAGGCGCGCAGCCTGAAAGAAGCGGCCCGCCAGATGCTTGACCTCGGACTGCCGACTGCCAGGCAGCAGGGCCACCACCGGTCCGCCTTCGGGCAGGCCCAAGCTGGCGCGGGCCGCCTGCTGGTCCGGCGCCATCGGGATCATGCTGGCCAGTGGGTGGCCGACAAAAGTAGCAGGCACGCCCTGCGCAGCCAGC
>CANHGF010000185.1 GCA_947460065.1 Comamonadaceae bacterium | reverse complement strand
CGGCGCAGCAGCACCTGGCGCATGGCGGCGTAGTCATCGCCGGGAATCACCCCTTCGATGCTGAAACGTTTGTACTGCGCCGCCTGCATGCGGTGCTGGGCAAACACCACGCAAGAGGCCTGGGTGGCCTCACCGGCGGTGTGCGAGACGTCAAAACATTCAATGCGCAGTGCCTGCAGATCGGTCTGCGGCAGATCGAGCGCCAGCGCCAGCGCGCGGGTGCGCGCCTGTTGCGAGCCCTCTTCGGCCAACAATCGGGCCAATTGCAGGTCGGCGTTTTTTTGCGCCATTTCCAGCCAGATGCGCCTTTGCTCGCGCGGCTTGTGCACCGCGTTGATCTTGACGCCGGACTGCTCGGAGAGCAGCGCAATCAGCTGCTTGTCCACCGCATGGCTGAGCAGCAGGGCCGGCGGCGGGCTCAGGTCGATGTAGTGCTGGGCAATAAAAGCTTCAAGCACCAGGGTTTCGATCTGTGCGTTCGGATCACCCGACGCTTGACCTTCGGGCAGGACCTCGTCGAGCGCGACCAGATCGACCGCGCTTTCAAGGTGGGTCGGAAAGTAAGCCCGATCGCCGAGATGGCGGCCACCGCGCACCATGGCCAGGTTCACGCAGGCCCGCCCACCCTGAACCCGCACCGCCAGGATGTCGGCGTCTTTGTCTGCCTGCACCTCCATGGCCTGCTGATGCAGCACCCGCGAGATGGCGCGCATCTGGTTGCGCACCTCGGCGGCCTGCTCAAACTCGAGCTGCTCGGCATGGGCCAGCATGCGCGCTTCGAGCGACTGCAAAATCTCCTGGGTCTGGCCGTGCAGAAACTGCTGCGCATGCTCGGTATCGCTGGCATAGGCGGCCGGCGATATCAGCCCGACACAAGGGCCGGAGCAGCGCTTGATCTGATAGAGCAGGCAGGGCCGGGTTCGATTCTGAAACACCGTATCCTCGCAGGTGCGCAGCCGAAAGACTTTTTGCAGCAGCGCGATGGTGTCCTTGACCGCCCAGGCGCTGGGATAGGGCCCGAAGTAATGGTGCTTGCGATCGACCGCACCGCGGTAGTAAGCCATGCGCGGATAGACCTGGGCCTGCGCGCCCTGCCCATCGGCACGCGGGGCCTGGACCGCAGTGACTTTGAGATAGGGGTAGCTCTTGTCGTCGCGAAACAGGATGTTGAACTTCGGGTTCAGCGTCTTGATGAGGTTGTTTTCCAGCAGCAGGGCCTCGGCCTCGGAGCGCACCACCGTAGTCTGCATGCGCGCAATGCGCCCAACCATATGACCGATGCGGGTGGCGCCGTGGTCTTTTTGAAAATAGCTGCTGACGCGCTTTTTCAGGTTGCCGGCCTTGCCCACGTAGAGCACGCCACCGTCGGCGTCAAAATAGCGGTAGACCCCGGGCAGGGCTGGCAGTGCAGATACCTCGGCCAACAGGGCCTGGCGGGCCGCATCGGCCGGCGGCAGTGCTTCAGACTCGGGCTGGCTCATCGCTGGCGATCTTGCAGGTGCTCCCGCAGCCACTGAGCAAACTCGTCCTCGCTCAGGTCGCCGGCGGCCAGGGCGAGCATGGTCATGACGCATTGCGCGTCATCAGCCACCAGATCCCAACCATTGAGGGCTAACAACAATTCCACCGCAACAAAGGCGGTACGCTTGTTACCGTCCACGAAGGGGTGGTTACGGGCCAGGCCAAATCCGTAGGCGGCCGCCACAGATGCTGCGTCGGGTTCACCATTGTGGGCCAGGTGCAGCGGCCGATTCGTGGCCGACTCGAACAGCCCCTCATCGCGCACACCGCTACCGCCGCCGTGCTCCGCCAGTTGCTCTTCGTGAACCGCCCGCATGACCTGAGCATCCAGCCAGATCCAGGCGCTGGGCAATGAACTCACTTGGCCAGTTCCCGCAGCACCTGCCGCCGGTTCTTCATGATCTTGCGCGCCGCCTCCATCTGGACCTCGAAGTCGGCGTCATAGGGAGTCATCATGACCGCACCATTGGCCGCCTCGGTCACAAACACCGTGTCGCCCTTTTCCAGCTTCAGGCGCGCCAGCAGCTCCTTGGGCAGGATCACTCCGACAGAATTGCCGATTTGAGTGAGTTTGAGAGCAGTCATGGCGGACTCCTTGTTTTAACACTTGTTATATTAACGGATTCTGCACCACCGCCACAACCATGCGCCCCGCACTGCTCTGGGACCTCTTTTGCACTGTGATCGACAACCATGGCGACCTGGGCGTGTGCTGGCGCCTGTCCCGCCAGTTGCGCGATGCCGGACAGCGGGTACGGCTTTGGGTCGACGACGCCTCAGCACTGGGCTGGATGGCGCCGAACGCCGGCGAGGAAAGCGCCATCGAGCTCCGGCACTGGCATGAGGCCAGCGATGCGGCCGCACTTGAAGGCCTAGAGCCGGCCGATGTCTGGATCGAGGCCTTCGGCTGCCAGATTCCTGAGGCTTTTATCACCCAAGGCGTACAAAGTCACCCGCGAGCGCCGGCCTGGATCAATCTGGAATACCTCAGCGCCGAGGACTGGGTGCCGCGCTTTCACGGCCTGCGCTCACCAGTGATGAGCGGGCCGGCCCGAGGCTGGAGCAAGCGGTTTTTCTACCCCGGCTTCACCGAGCAGACGGCCGGGCTGCTGCGCGAGGCCGATCTGCTGGAACGGCAGCGCCTATTTGACCGCAGCGCCTGGCGAGCCGCCCACGGCTCGGCTGGAGGCGAGCGCCTGATCAGCTTGTTTTGCTACGAGCCGCCTGCTCTAAAGGCCCTGCTCGCTGAGCTGGCCGGCAGCCAACTGCTGGTTGCGCCCGGCAGGCCGCTAGCCGCAGTGCAGCAGGCACTGGCTGAGTCGGGCGCAGCGCCGCGCTGGAGCGCCCTGCCCTACACCAGCCAGGACGGCTTTGACGAGATGCTCTGGGCCTGCGACCTGAACTTTGTGCGCGGCGAAGACTCGCTGGTGCGCGCACTCTGGGCCGGCCAGCCCCTGGTCTGGCAGATTTACCCGCAGGCCGATCAGGCCCACCATACCAAGCTCCATGCGTTTTTGGATTGGCTGGACGCCCCAGACAGTCTGCGCCGATACCACCTGATCTGGAACGGACTGAGCGATAGTCCTTTGCCAAGGATAGAGGCGTCCACCCTGCTGCACTGGGCCGACTGTGTACAGGCCGCGCGCCGACAACTGCTGGGCCAAGCCGACCTGCTCACCCAGCTGTTCGATCAGGTCTCGATTGAGAGTGCTGAAACCTGATCGCTGGGATCTGATCGCTGAAACCTGATCGCATAAGCCGCCAGGGGCTAGCGGTGGCTGCTTCAGGCCAGATAGCTCGCGAGCTGGGCGATGTCGATATTGCCGCCAGAGATGATCACCCCGACCCGCAGGCCCCGAATCTCCACCTTGGACTGCAGGGCAGCGGCCATGGCCAGCGCGCCGGTGGGCTCGACCACGATCTTCATGCGCGCTGCCGCGAAGCGCATAGCGTCGATCAGCTCTGCGTCGCTGACCGTAACAATGTCCGAGACCATCGCGTCGATGATGGGAAAAGTCAGCTGCCCCAGCGCCTGGGTCTGCGCCCCATCGGCAATGGTGCGGGGCGTGTCGATACGCACGATACGGCCCAAACGCTTGCTTTGCTGGGCATCGTTGCCCGCCTCGGGCTCAACGCCGATCACCCGGCAGCCTGGGCTGAGCTCGGCTGCAGCCATCGCACAGCCGGAAATCAGGCCGCCGCCTCCGAGGCACACCAGCAGCAGGTCCAGCGGGCCGGTTTCCTCGAACAGCTCCTTGGCAGCGGTACCTTGACCGGCCATGACGTCGGCATGGTCGTAGGGCGGGATCAAGGTCATGCCCTGCTCCTGGGCCAGTTGGCGACTGATCGCCTCACGGTCGTCGCGGTAACGGTCGTAGCTGATCACCTGCGCACCATAAGCCCGCGTCGCCGCCATCTTGATGGCGGGCGAGTCCTGCGGCATAACAATGGTCGCGCCCATGCCCAGAATTTGGGCCGAAAGCGCGATGCCTTGCGCATGATTGCCCGAACTGAAGGCGCAGACACCGAGGCGCTTTTGCGCGTCCGTCAACTTGGAGAGCGCGTTGTAGGCGCCACGGAATTTGAAAGCGCCCATGCGCTGAAAATTCTCGCACTTGAAGAACACGCTGGCGCCGGTCAAGCCGTTGACCGTCTGCGAACGGATCACCGGCGTCCGGTGCGCAACCCCCTGCAAGCGACGGTGCGCAGCAGCGACGTCCTCGTAGGAAATGGCCAGGGCCATCGCCGCCCCTTATTTGGCGAACAGGGAATCGAGCGACTTGAAGGCCTTGAACTCGATGGCATTGCCGAAAGGATCGAGGAAGAACATCGTCGCCTGCTCGCCAGGCTCGCCCTTGAAGCGAACATAAGGCTCAATGATGAACTTCGTGCCAATATCCTTGAGCCGGGCCGCCAGGGCCTGCCAATCAGGGAGGTTCATGACCAGCCCAAAATGCCGCACCGGCACGCCATGCCCGTCCACCTCGCTGCGCGAGACCTCAGAGTTCATCGTGGGGCACAGGTGAGCCACGATCTGATGGCCGTGAAAATTGAAATCCACCCATTCAGGGCTGCTGCGCCCCTCGGGACAGCCTAGGATACCGCCGTAAAACGCGCGGGCCCGATCCAAATCGGTGACGGGGAAAGCAAGGTGAAAAGGTTGCATGTCTGGACTCCGTGGGAGCCCGATGCTAACAAAGGAAAGGTGTGGGCTGCTCCGCCTTACTCATCAGCCCATGGAGGCCGACGACCTAACGCTCAACGGCCAAACACCTTGCGCAGAATGTCGCTGCCCGTGCCTACCGGGTCGCGGCGGATTTTCTTTTCTTCTTCACCGATCATCAGATAAAGCCCGTCGAGCGCCTTTCGGGTCACATAGGACTGGATGTTCGCGTCCTCCTTCTTGACCAGACCCAGGCCGGTGGCCTTGCCAGCTACCGAGTTGTATTTTTCAGCCAGCGAGACCCGCTCGGTAGCCTGGGTCACGATCGGTAAAAAGCGCTCGTTCAAATGGCTACGAGTGCGGCCTGCAAAGAAATCGGTCACCGATGTATCGCCACCTTTGACGATACGCACCGCGTCCTGCACCGACAAGTTCCGCACCGTGCTGACCAGCAGGTCCTGAGCCTGAGGTACCGCCGATTCGGCAGCCCTGTTCATGGCGGTGAGCAATTCATCAACCCGCTTTTGCTGGCCCAGGGCCTTAAGCACCTTGGCGCCGTCGTTCAGATAGCCGGGCAACGCGATGCGAACCAGGGCATTGCCAAGAAAGCCGTCAGTGCGCCCGAGCTGCGCGACCGCCGCCACCGCACCTCGCTCCAAAGCCGCTTTAACACCGGCCGAGGCATCCGCGTCACCCAGCGAAAATGACTGGGCCATCGGGCTACCCAGGCTCAGACCCAGCCCGGCCAGGGTGACTGAAGAAAACCGGCGTCTTTGCATGGCAGTTCCTTGAATGATCGTTCTCGATCCTGCCAGTCACACCCTCACCCAGCAAGCGGGGCTGGCAGCTCGTTACAAAAAATGACCGAACCAGATCCCGCCCAAAAAATCGGTATCTGACCCCAATTAATCTTTAATTGGGGTCAGATACCGATTAAAGAAGGCCCAGCAGTTGGCTCATCAGACGCATGTCCGGCTGGTTAGAATAGCCGGCT
>CANHGF010000184.1 GCA_947460065.1 Comamonadaceae bacterium | reverse complement strand
TCATTTGCCGGCGGTCCCATGATTGCCCTTGGCGTCTTGCCGGCCGTGGGGTACTGGGAGATATCCTGGGCCTTGGGCTGCACCGGCTTTTTGCTGATGGCGCAAATTAGTACGCTGGAAAGCGTGAGCAAGGTCAGACAAATGCGGCGCGCGGCCGAGCAGTCGGTCAAGCAAGCGCAGCAGGAGGCCGAGCGCGAGCAGGGCTGGCGCCAGCAGCAGGCGCTGTACTTTGCTGGCGTCGCGCATGACCTGCGCACGCCCTTGAGCGCGGTGCGGGTGGGGCTGGCCAATGTGCGGCGCTGGCTCAGGCTAGACCCTGTCAAAGCCATGGAGGCCGCGCGGCGGCTCGATGCCTCGGCCCTGCGCGCCAGTGAGCTGATCGAACGCCACTTGCAGCTACAGCAGATCGAGCAGCCGCAATTTCAGTTGTCGCTGGAGCCTGCCGATCTGGCGCCGTGCTTGGAGCGGATTCGTGAGCTGGCCATCGATGCCTGGCCGCAGCGCCAGCTTCAAATCCAGCTGCCGGCGGACCTTCCCGCCCGGGTCCTGATGGATGAAGAGATGATCGTGCGCGCCCTGAGCAACCTGCTGGACAACGCGCAGCGCGCGTCCCCCGCGCCCGCGCCGCTGCTTCTGGCTGTGCAGTGGCGGGCCAGCGAGACCTTGCGTCTGGAGGTGCACGATCACGGGCCCGGTCTGCCGCCAGGCTCCGACTTCGGGCCATTGCTGCAGGTCCATTGGCGAAGAAGCCGACCGGCGCCCCAGCGCAGGGCAGCCGTCGGCTTTGGCATCGGGCTGCCTTTGGTCGGGCGCATCGCAGCCCTGCATGGCGGTGGCGTCCAATACCGGCGGGAGGCTGGATTGACAGTGTTTTCGCTCTGGCTGCCCGCCTCCCTGGTCCTGAGCTGACCCTGGCCGGACGGTAAGCGCCCTGAGGCGGCCTTGCAGGCGCGGCCAACCCATTTGCATCATGATTGGCATTTGGGCAAGTATTTGTCAGGATTGGCAAATTTCAGTTACCAATGAGATGCTCGGAATCTCAGATGTTTATTTCCTCAAATGAGCCCAATAGTCAGCTTGGCGCATCGCTGCTATTGGTCGAGGACGACCCGACCTTGGCCCAGGAGCTGCAGGACTATCTGGGCAGTGAAGGTTTCCAGGTGCGCTGTGTCAGTGGCATTCAGGCGGCCGAAGAGGCATTGCAGTCGAGTTTTGACCTGCTGGTGATCGACCTGAAACTGCCGGATGGCAGCGGTGCTGATCTCTGTGCGCGCCTGCGGCCGTATTTGCGCTCGGGCATTGTGATCTGCACGGGCAACAGTGAGCGGGCGCTGCGGCTGGAGATGCTGCGTGCAGGCGCAGACGCCTACTTGGTCAAGCCCATAGATCCCGAGGAATTGCTGGCTACCTTGATCAACCTGCTGCGCCGACTCGCGCCAGCGAGGTCCTCGCCCCTGCAGCCCAGTCCCATGCCTTCGATGTGGCGGCTCGATCGGGTGCAGCAATTGCTTCTCGCCCCTTCGGGCGTGCGAGTCAGCTTGTCGCAGGCTGAGTGCATCCTGCTGGCTCTTCTGTTCTCGCAGGCCGATCGTTTCATCGCGCGTCAGGATTTGTTGGCCGCGTTTGCATCGAAGGCCATAGACATGAACGGCCCGCGGCTGGAGACCCTGGTCAGCCGCTTGCGCAACAAGGTCCACAGCGACAGTGGAGCCCGCCTGCCGATACGGGCTTGGTATGGCCGCGGCTATACCTTCAACGCACACGCCGACATGATTTGACGATGGCCGGGTCTACACGCCCGGTCTGACCATATGGTTGCCGGCGCACACCTTGCAATGTGCGTCGCGCCGCAGCGCTATTTCGCTCCATTGCATACCGCGGCCATCGAGCATCAGCAACCTGCCGGCCAGCGATGAGCCTATGCCAATCAAGAGTTTGAGCGCCTCGGCCGCCTGCATGCTGCCGACGATGCCCACCAGCGGCGCGAATACGCCCATGGTGGCGCAGCGCACCTCTTCTGGCGCAGCCTCGGGCGGGAACAGGCAGGCGTAGCAGGGCCCACCGGCGGCGCTGTCATAGACGCTCAGCTGCGCATCAAAGCCTATGGCCGCCCCCGATACCAGTGGTACCCGGTGCTGAACGCAGGCGCGGTTGATGGCTTGGCGGGTGGCAAAGTTGTCAGTGCAATCGAGCACCACACTGGCCTGCGGCACCAGGCGGGCCAGCACAGAGGCATCGGCTCGCTCGGTCACGCAGTGCACCTGCACCTCGGGGTTGATCTCGCCGATAGATTGCGCCAGCGACTCGGCCTTGAACTGGCCGACCCGCTCCATGCGGTGGGCGATTTGTCGCTGTAAATTGGTGGCATCGACCCGGTCATGGTCCACCACGGTGATGCGCCCGACCCCGGCACTGCCTAGGTACAGCCCGGCCGGCGAGCCCAGTCCGCCGGCACCGATGATCAGCGCACGCGCGTCCAGCAGCTTCTGATGGCCCTCTACGCCTATCTCATCGAGCAGGATGTGGCGCGAATAGCGCAGCAGTTGTTCGTCTTTCATGCAGACCCGGCCACCTTCAAACCATGCCGGCGGATGCGTTCAGGCTCAGTTTTCCTTTTTGACCTCGGCGCGCGTCGTCTGCGTCTTGCTTACCAATACCTGCCTGCCCTTGAGCTGGTTGATGGCCTGGGTCAGCTGGAAGTCTTTGTCGCTGCCGAACTCGGGCGGGCGCCGCTGATCGGCTGGTTTGCGCGAGGCTTCCTCCAGCTTTTTGAGCGCCTCCTCGCGGGCCTTCTCCCGAGCGGGGTCCTTGGTTTCGGGCGAACCGGTTCCTGACAGGTGCTTGTCCAGATCGGCCTCGCGCGAACGCAGGATGGCAAAGGGGCTGCCTTCGGCGGTTTCATCGACCAGCACGTCGGGCACGATGCCTTTGGCCTGGATGGACTTACCGCTGGGGGTGAAGTAGCGGGCGGTGGTGATCTTCAAGCCGGTGTCGGGGCCGAGCGGTCGCACCGTCTGCACCGAGCCCTTGCCGAAGGTCTGGCTGCCCATGATGGTGGCGCGCTTGTGGTCTTGCAGGGCGCCGGCAACGATTTCGCTGGCCGAGGCCGAGCCCTCATTGACCAGCACCACCAGCGGAACGTTCTTGAGGGCGGCGGGCAGGCGCTTGAGCGGATCGGCGCCGCGGCGCACATAGTACTGAGGCGAGGCCTTGTAGGTGTACTTGCTTTCGGCCAACTGGCCGTTGGTCGAGACAACAGTGACATTTTCCGGCAGGAAGGCTGCCGAGATGGCCACCGCCGCGTCGAGCAGGCCGCCCGGGTCGTTGCGCAGGTCGAGCACCAGGCCCTTGAGATCGGGCTCTTGCTTGTAGAGGGTCTCCAGGCGGGAGACGAAGTCTTCGACGGTGCGCTCCTGGAACTGCGATACGCGCAGCCAGCCGAAGCCGGGCTCGATCAGCTTGGCCCGCACCGACTGGGTGCGGATTTCCTCGCGCAGGATGGTGACCGGGAAGGTGCGGTTTTCGTCCTTGCGGAAGATGGTGAGCAGCACCTTGGTGTTGGGCTCGCCGCGCATGCGCTTGACCGCCTCATTGAGCGTCAGTCCCTTGACGAAGGTATCGTCGATCTTGGTGATCAGGTCATTGGGCTTGAGGCCGGCCCGGTCGGCGGGAGATCCTTCAATGGGCGAGACCACCTTGACCAGACCTTCTTCCTGGCTGATTTCTATACCCACGCCCACAAAGCGGCCGGTAGTACCTTCACGAAACTCCTTGAAGGTTTTTTTGTCGAAATAGGCCGAGTGCGGATCGAGGCTGGCGACCATGCCCGAGATGGCCTCGCTGATGAGTTTTTTCTCATCAACTGGCTCCACATAGTCGCTCTTGACCATGCTGAAGACCGCCGCCAGCTGCTGCAGCTCTTCCAGCGGCAGGGGTGAAAAATTATTGCGTGCGACTGCCTGCAATTGCACCGTGGTCAGTGCTCCTGCAACCGCTCCTAGGCTGATCCATCCCGCAATTTTGAGTTTCTGGCGCATACCGTCTCCGTCACCACGCGTGAGGCGGCATCAAACGGCCGCTTCATTGCGTAGAAAATGAGTATCAATATACACCCGTGCCGATGAGCCTGTGTAACTGGCGGGCTCAATATTGCAAGAGCTTGTAGGGCAATTTCCCGGGGCCGCCGCCCCAGGGCTGGCTTAGCCGCGCTGGCCCTGCGCCGCAACCGCTGCGGCCGCCTGGGCAGCAGCTTGGGCATCGCCCAGGTAGCGGTGGCCCAGCGGACGCAGATCGGCATCGAGTTCGTAGACCAGCGGAATGCCGTTGGGGATGTTCAGCCCCACGATGTCTTGGTCGGAGACGCCGTCCAGGTATTTGATGAGGGCGCGGATGGAATTGCCGTGGGCGGCCACCACCACCCGCTTGCCGGCCTTGATGGCTGGCGCCATGGCCTCGTTCCAGAAAGGAATGACCCGAGCCACCGTGTCCTTCAGGCATTCAGTCAGCGGCACCTGGCCGGCTTCGAGCCGCGCGTAACGGCGGTCGCCGCGCTCGCTGCGCGGATCCTGGGGCTCGAGCGCCGGCGGTGGCGTGTCGTAGCTGCGGCGCCAGATCAGCACCTGCTCGTCGCCATACTGGCGAGCCATGTCGGCCTTGTTCAGGCCCTGCAGCGCGCCATAGTGGCGCTCATTAAGGCGCCAGCTGTGCACCACCGGCAGCCAGGTGCGGTCCATCTCGTCGAGCACATGCCACAGAGTGCGGGTGGCGCGCTTGAGCACGCTGGTATAGGCCAGGTCAAAGTCAAAGCCTTCGACCTTGAGCAGGCGACCGGCCTCCTTGGCCTGCTGCAAGCCGGTGGGGGTCAGGTCCACGTCGGTCCAGCCGGTGAAGCGGTTTTCTAGATTCCAGGTCGATTCGCCATGGCGGATGAGCACGAGTTGATACATATTCAGAGGATGTGGGGTGGATGCGGCGCCTGCGATGGGTCTGCGGCAGACCCCGGTTCGGCACAAAAAGTGACGTCATTTTAGAATCGTGGGCTTTGCCGTCCCCGACCCCCAAAGGATCTTTGTGAAATTCCTGCTCGACAACTGGATGCTGATCTCCGTGGCCTTGACTTCGGGCGCCTTGCTGGTGTGGCCGGTGATTGCTGGCGGCGCGCGCGCCGGCAGCCTCAGTCCGGCCGATGCGGTGCAGTTGATCAACCGCGAAAAAGCGGTGGTAATTGATGTGGGCGAGCCGCATGAATTTGCCGCCGGCCATGTGATCGGCGCCAAGAACCTGCCTTTCGGCCAACTCGAGGATAAGTTGCCCGGCTTGGTCAAGAACAAGGCCTTGCCGGTCATCATGGTCTGCCCGGTCGGTGCCCGCGCTGCCCGGGCCGTGGGCGTTGCCAAAAAGCTGGGTTTCGAGCAAGCCCAATCCATTGCCGGCGGCCTCAAAGCTTGGCGCGATGCCAGCCTGCCGGTTGAAAAAGCCTGATTGAAGGCGGGTTGCGCGCGGCCCGGCCGCACGCCAGGAGCGAGCTTGTGGCAAGCTCTGACCCGTTTTCCCCTGGAGTGTTTATGCAAGCCGTCAAGATGTACACCACCGCCGTCTGCCCTTACTGCCAGCAGGCCAAGCAATTGCTCAAGCGCCGCGGCGTCGAGCAGGTGGAGGAAGTGCGCATCGACCAGATTCCTGGCGAGCGCGAGAAGATGATGGAGATGACCGGTCGGCGCACCGTG
>CANHGF010000183.1 GCA_947460065.1 Comamonadaceae bacterium | reverse complement strand
TGGCATGGGTATTCGCTCTCTGGCCGGAAACATCCGGACGTCTGAATGACTTAATCCTTCCATGTGCCAGCCGATTTGTCAACCGTGAGAAGTCACTCAGAGGGAAAACCCTCGTGACAGAGTTTGAGCTTGGTCCAAACATCCGGACATTCAGACAACCGTATGTCATGGTTTGAACCTCCGATGAAGATTGCGATCCTGGACGACACCTATGGGGTGGTGCGCACATTGCCCAGCGCCAGCCTGATGGACGGGCACGAGCTGAGCATCTGGCAGGATCACACCAAGGACGTGGATGTGCTGGCCCAGCGGCTGGCCGATACCGAGGTCCTGATGCTGCTGCGCGAGCGCACACCGATCCCGCGCGCGCTGCTGCAGCGGCTACCGCGGCTGCGGCTGATCACCCTCAATGGCGTCACGCCGCACATTGATCTGCTGGCCTGCACCGAGTTGGGCGTCGCGGTCTCTACCCACTCCTATGTCTCGACCGCCACTGCCGAGCTGACCTGGGCGCTGATGCTGATGTCCTTGCGCCGCCTGCCGCGCGAGATGGACAGCCTCAAACAGGGGCACTGGCAATGCGCCGGCATGGGCCAGGGGCTGCGCGGCAAAAACCTGGGCATCTGGGGCTACGGCCAGATTGGTCAGCAGGTGGCCCAGTTTGGCCGGGTTTTTGGCATGCAGGTGGGCGTGTTCTCGCGCGAGGCGGGCCTGGCCAAGGCACGTGCCGACGGCTTTGCGACGTTTGGCGACAAGGCGGCGCTGCTGGCGCACAGCGACGTGCTCAGCCTGCATGTGCGGCTGGCGCCGCAGACCCAGGGCTGCCTGACCTACGCCGACCTGTGCAGCATGAAGCCGGGCTCGCTGCTGGTCAACACCAGCCGCGCCCGCCTGATTGAAGACGGCGCCCTGGTACGCGCCCTGGCCCAGGGGCGTCCGGCCATGGCCGCCATCGATGTCTTTGAAGAAGAACCGATGCGCGATACCGACCATCCCTTGCTGCACATGGACAACGTCATTTGCACCCCGCATTTGGGCTATGTGGAGCTCAACCAGTACGACGGCATGTACCGCGACCAGTTTGAGCGCTTCCTGGCCTTCATCGATGGCCGTCCGCGGCATATCGCCAACCCCGAGGTACTCACGCGCCTGCGTGCACCGGCCTGAACCCCTCACCCAAGCCTTCACCCCGAAAGAGAGCCCATCATGACCGCGAGCCGTCGACATTTTGTAAGTAGCGCTGCATCCTTGGCCGCCGCTGGCTGGGTGCCGGGCTTGGCCCGTGCGCAGGCGGCCTGGCCTGCCAAGCCGGTGCACCTGCATGTCACCTTCGCGCCCGGCGGTGTGACCGATGCGGCTGGCCGCTTGCTGGCCGAGCACCTGACACGCCGCTTCGGCCAGACGGTGGTCGTGGAAAACCGACCTGGTGCTGCAGGCAATATCGGTGCCGGTTTTGTGGCCAAGTCCGAACCCGATGGCTACAACCTGGTACTGGTTCTTGAAGGCACGATCGTCTTCAACCCGCACCTGTACGACAAGATGACGTATGACCCGGTCAAAGACTTGGTGCCGGTGGGCAAGGTGGGCGACTCCACCATCGTCTTCGTGGCCCACCCCTCGGTCGGGGTCAAGAATTTGCAGGAGGCGATCGCGCTGTCTCGCACCCGCTCGGGCGGCCTGTCGTATGCCACCGCCGGGGCCATGACCATCACCCACATCGTGGGCGAGATGATGAAGCAGCGCACCAATGCGAATTTTGTCCATGTGCCCTACCGCGGCGGTGGTCCGGCGGTGTCCGATCTGCTGGCCGGCCATGTTCCGTTGGGCTTTGTGTCGGCCGCCTCGGTGCATCAGCACCTGCGTTCGGGCAAGCTGATTGCGCTGGGCGTGCCCAGCGCCCGCCGCTCGCCGACCTTGCCCGATGTGCCCACCTTCGAGGAAGCAGGCGTGACCGGCTTTGCTGCCAACCCCTGGGCCGGCATCTTTGCACCAGCGCGCACGCCGCAGGCGGTGGTCGAGCGCTTCAACAGCGAACTCAACGCACTTTTGAGCACGCCCGAGGTGCGCGATAGGCTGGCCGGCATGGGCATCACCGCCACCCCAATCCGGCTCGATCAGTTTGCCGCTGAAATCCGGCGCGAGCTCGATGCCTACGGTCCCATGCTCAAGCAGGCTAATATCCGGGCCGATTCGTCTTGAACCAGGATTGAGGCACCGTGCCAGTCACCCTTGAGAAAACCAGAAAGAAAGCGCCCACGAAGGCTGCAGCCCCGCCGGCGCGCTCCCACCTGTCGCAGAGCACCACACGTTATGAAATGTTTGCCAACTCTCTGGTGGCTGACATTGAGTCGGGCCGGTATCCGGTGGGCGCGCTGCTGCCGCCTGAGCCAGAGTTGTGCGCGCATTACGGCCTGAGCCGGCATACGGTGCGCGAGGGGGTGCGCAAGCTGGTGGACATGGGGCTGGTCTCGCGCCAGCAGGGGGTGGGTACCAAGGTGATTTCGGCCCAGGTCGGCCCCAATAACTTTTCGGCAGCTACTTCGCTGGAAGCCCTGTTCAGCTATGTGGGCGGCACCTATCTGGAAATCTATGACGAAGGCTGGGTCAGCGCAGACGACCAGCTCGCCCGCCTGCTCGACTGCAAGGTGGGTCAGCGCTGGCTGAAGGTCAGCAGCTATCGCTACAAGCAAAACGACCAGCAGCCTCTGTCGCACACCGTGCTCTACATACCGCCGGCCTATGAGGGGATCCGGCAGTACCTTGGCGAGGTCAATCACCCGGTCTACCAGCTGATTGAAAAGCATTACGGTCATAAGGTGCAGGACCTGCAGATGGATGTCAGCGCCCTGTCGATTCCCACCGCCATGGCGCGCAAGCTGCAATGCCGCCCCAATTCACCCGGTTTGCTGGTGGTGCGCCGCTACCGGGGCGCCAATGACTCGGGGCTGTCCAACTCGGTCAGCATCTACCCGCAGTCACGCTTTCAGGTCTCGATCCGTTACCGACTCAACTGGGCGGCCTGAGATCGGCTGCCCGAGATCGGTTGCATGAAGCCGGCGCGGGCAGGCCCGCAGTGCCGGCTAATTGTTTAAGCGCCTTAAGCTGCGCAGCGCACCGCGCCGCTGGCCGTCAGTTGATCGACCTGCGCCGCCGTCATGCCCGCGGCCAGCAGCACCTCGCGGGTGTGCTCACCGAGCATAGGAGCCCGGGTACGGACGCTTCCCGGCGTTTCAGACATCTTGATCGGAACGCCCGCGATGGTGAGTTTTTTGCTGCTGTGCGGTTGCTCGACTTCGACCAGCATCTCGCGCGCGGCGAAGTAGGGGTCGGTGAAGATGTCCTGCGCGTCGTAGATCGGCCCGAAGGGCAATTGCCCGCCGAGCAGTTGCCGCAGCTGCTCCTTGGTGTGGGCGCTGGTGAAAGCGCCCAGCTCGGCCTTGAGCGCAGCGGCGTTGCGCACCCGGTCGTCGTTGCTGCGAAAACGGGGGTCTTCGGCCAGCTCGGGCCGGCCCATCAGCTTGCACAGCTTGATCCAAAAGCCGTCGTTGGGACTGCCGACCGTGACCCAACCGTCAGCTGCCGGGAACACGCCCATGGGTACAAACATCGGGTGGTGTGAACCCTGAGGCCTGGGGATCACACCGCTGATGGAGTACTGGTAGATCACACGCTCGCAAAACGCCAGCACGCCGTCGACCATGGCCACATCAATGAATTGCCCACGCCCGGTGCGCTGTGCGCGGATGACGGCAGCGAGCACGCCGAAGGCGCACAGGGTGGCAGGGATCAGATCGCCCACGCCGGGGCCCACCTTCATCGGCACGCCGTCCTCGGCGCCGGTGACGCCCATCATGCCGCCCATGGACTGAGACACCACGTCGAAAGCCGGCCAGTCTGTGTAGTCGTTGCTTGCGCTGCGCGGGTCACCAAAACCGCGGATGCAGGCATAGACCAGGCGGGGGTTGCGCTCAGCCAGCTTTTCATAGGACAGCCCGAGTCTGTCGAGCACGCCGGCCCGAAAGTTCTCGATCAGCACATCGGCCTTGTCGACCAGCGACAGCAACACCTGCCGCCCCTGTTCGGACTTCAGGTCGATGACCACGCCCTTTTTGTTGCGGTTGACGCTCTGGTAGTACCCGCCCATATTGCGCACCTGGTCGTCGTCGCAGTAGGGACCGAAGGCGCGGGTCATGTCGCCCTCGGGCGACTCGACCTTGATCACCTCGGCGCCATGGTCGGCCATGAGTTGTGCGCAAAACGGACCGGCGAGCATCTGCGTGAGGTCGAGCACCCGCAGGCCTTCAAGGGCGCCGGCCAAGGCCGGGCCGGCGCTGGAATGGACAGTGCCGGCCTGCGGCCGGTCAGCGTGTGGATTCATTTAAACATCCGGATGTCTGTACGTCTGGACATCTTCACATGCGGGCCTGAGCTTGTCAAGGATGCCTGCCCGGGGGCGGGCTGAGCGCGCACCTATGTGAAAAATGCAACTGCGTTGCTGTGAGCCGGTGCCCCCACCCCAGCCCTCCCTTAGAGCGGGAGGGAGGAATACGCCAGCATCGCGCCGGGGCGACGCTACCCCATTTGGCAAGTCGTCGAGGCGGGTGTGGGAGCCGCTCCTCGCGGCGATGGGTCCTTCTTGCCCCTTCCCCCCATGGGGGAGGGCAGGGGTGGGGGCATGGGCCTTGATTGAACTGCGGTTTGATGTCGGGGCGCTGATGCCCTCACTCTGAGCCTGTCCAAGAGGCAGAGGGGACAAAACCAGGTAGACCTCTCCCGCAGGCTCAGAAAACAAGACCTGAGCAGCGCCGCCTCGAATCCAAGCGCCCCAGCACCCAAGCCTTGGACGATGCTCCAAGCCGTGTCCTGCAAAGACTGAGCGATGCTAGGATTTGGCGATGCAGACCTTCATTCGTCGCCGTGATTCATCTGCTCTAGGCCTCGGCCTGAGCCCGTACTCTGTGCCCCAATCCTGCGATCGCCCGGATTGCGCCAAACCCGTGCGGGCGCAGCCCCATTGGAAAAGCGCACGATGAGGGTCCCCGATCACACGCCAGTGCTGGTGGGCGTGGGCGTGGCCGCGCAGCGCGAGGACGACTGGCGCCAAGCCAAGGAGCCGATGGGCCTGATGCTCGATGCGGTGCGCGCCGCCGGGCAGGACAGCGGCAGCGCATCGGCTTTGGCCGGCGCGCAATGGATTGCGGTGCCGCGTGGCCGGTGGACCTACACCAACCCGGCCGGTGCGATTGCCCGCGCGGTCGGCGCCGGCCGGGCCACCACGGTGTTGACCAGCGTCGGCGTGTTGCAGCAGACCCTGATTGGCGCGGCCTGCCAGCGCATTGCCGCGGGTGAGGTGCACACCGCTTTGGTGGCCGGATCCGATGCCGGCTACCGACTGCTGCGCGCACAGATGTCCGAGCAAACCGCAGGTGAAGACACGGAGCAGGGCGCGCCCGACGAGTATTGGGAGCCCGCCGAGGAATTGCGCCACCCGGTCGAGCGCCGCGCCGGCTTGAAGATGCCGGTGGGCCTGTATGCACTGCTCGACAGCGCCTACCGCCATGCCCAGGGCTTGAGCGTGGCCGAGCATTGCGATGCGCTGGCGCGCCTGTATGCGGGCTTTAGCCGAATTGCGGCGGCCAATCCGCATGCCTGGCTGCGGCAGGAACTCGACGCCGATGCGATACGTGAGGCTTCGTCGCGCAACCCGATGCAGGCTTTTCCCTATACC
>CANHGF010000182.1 GCA_947460065.1 Comamonadaceae bacterium | reverse complement strand
TTCGGCCCGCTCATTGGCCAGCTGCTGCAGTGCCCAGCGGCCGCGCTCAGCATCACGGCCGCTGATCACCACCTGCGCGCCTGCGGCCAGCAATGTGCGGGCAATGGCCAGACCCACGCCGGCGGTACCGCCGGTGACCCAGGCCCGCTGCCCTGTCAGATCGCAAGCGGCCGCGCTGCTCACGGGTCTTTAAGCGGCGAGCACGAAATAAAAGTCGGTCACCCGACCCTGCGGCTCGGGCACAAACTGCACCCGCACTCGGGTGCCCGGCGCCAAGCGGTCCATGGCGCGCTCGGTATCCGACAGGTCCAGCCCTTCGACATAGTTGGCAATGGCGGAGTGCACGCCATCGAGGCGCACAAAAGCCACCGCAATCGGCGGCGGGCGCGAGCCTTCAAAGCCGCGCAGCACCACGGTCGATGCCTCGATCACGCCTTCATGGCCGGCTTCAATCCAGCCGTCGCATTTTTCGAAGCTGCGCTCACAAAAGGCACGCGGCGGCAGATAGACCATGCCCGACTTGGAGCAGCGGGTGGCCAATATCTTGCGCTGTTTGAGTCCGTCCATGAAGGTGCCGGCGACCTCGCCGAGTGCGTAGTCATAACGCAGGGTCACCTCTTCGGTGATGACAGACTGGGGCGTAAGGTTCTTGGACATATCAGTGCGCCTCATAAGGTTCGTTGCTGAAAACGCTGCAGGTCAGAAATTGGGCAATGCCGCCAACGGCCGTGGCCAGAGAGCGGCGGACATTCTTGACTTGGTGGCCGCCGGCGGTCCCCATGACCTGGTTGGCGGCCTCGATGGCACGCACCAGACCGGCCACCGCGATCGGATTGGTACACAGGGTTCCGCCTGAGGGGCAGACCGCGACCTGGCCGCCGTCCATCTCCCAGGCGCCTTCGCCCTCGAGTAAAAAGCCGGTGCCCGATGCACAGAACCCAAGCTGCTCGAGCTGAGTCAGACCCTGGATGCTGAAGGCGTCATAGACCTCGGCCACCTGGACCTGGTGGATGGGGTCGGTGATGCCGGCGCGCTCAAAAGCGGCCCGGCCAGCCACACGCATCAGCTTCCAGTCAATGAAGTCGTACTCGGCCGAAGGCACGATGCGGTCGCCGATCCAGTTGGAGTCCGACACCGCCCCTACCCCGGTGATGAAGGCCGGCCGGGTCTGCCACTGGCGCGCGGCGTCCATATTGCCGACGATCATGGCCGCGCCGCCGGAGGAGCGCGGGCAGACATCAAACAGCTTGAAGGGATAGGCGATCATGGGCGAGGCCATGACATCGTCGACCGTGATGTTGCCTTTGAGGTGGGCATGCGGGTTGAGCAGGGCATTGCGCCGCTGGCGCACCACCAGCCGAGCCACGTCCTCCTGGGTGATGCCATGCCGGCGCATGTAGGTGTTGGCCATCAGCGCCACCGCGGTGATGGTCTGCAGCGGCATGTCCTTCTCGTAGAAGGGATCGAAGATTTGGTTGAGTACCTTCTGCGCGTCAGGCGTCTCCGAGATGCGCTCGGCGCCGACGATCATCACCGTGCGGTACATGCCCGAGCGAACCAGGGAATGGGCGGCCTGCACCACTGAGCCGCCGGTGGCACCGCCGGTATGCACCCGCAGCATGGGCTTGCCAGCGCCAAAGATGTGGTCGATGGCCCAGCGGTCGGCGTCGGCCACGCCCATAAAGGCGGTGGGCGCGAGCGAAAAGACGATGGCGTCAACGTCATCGGGGCACATGCCCACCTTGGCCATGCAGCCGGCCGCCGCCTCTTGCGCCTGCTCGACGTAGGTCATGCTCGGATGACGCAGCTTGAATTCGGACTGCCAGGTGGACAGCACCGCAACTTGTTCAGTCATGGGCAGCCCCCTCAAAAATCATAAAAACATTGCCCTGCTGGGCATACCCGTGGCAGGAGTGAGCGGCTGCACGCCGCACACCCGGCACCTGTACCGCGCCGGCCTGGCCGGCCACCTGCAACACCGCTTCGGCGGCGCCCACCAAGCCGGTGCAAAACAGCGGGTTTTGTGCGAAGGCGCCGCCAGACGGGCTGATCTGCGTCGAGACGTCCAGGCCCAGCACCTGCTCGTAGGCCGCCTCGTGATAGACCGTCGGCGTCTCCAGCTCCATCACATCGATGCTGCTGGCGTCCGGCAGGTCGGCCATGCGCAGCGCCTGCCCCCAGGCCTTGCGCGCAGAGTTGAAGTCGCGCAGGCGAGATCGGTCTAGCCGGTAACTGTCGGCAGCCCAGCCGACGCCGGCAATGCGCGCCAGCGGCCGGTGCTGTGGATGACGGTCCAGCCAGCGCTGGGAGGCCACCACCATGCACACCGCGCCGTCGCTCAGCGGCGCGCGGTGCATGGCGCGCAGCGGCGTGGCCTCATAAGGCGACGCCGCTACCTCAGCCAGCGTCGGCACCGCCTGCGCCAGGCCACGGGGATTGGCGCTGGCCCGGGCATAGGCTTTGACCACCCGCTCATCAGCCTGCGCAGCGCTCACACCAAACTGATCGGCCACCGCCTGCGCCAGCATGGCATCGCTCAAGGTCATGTTCATGCCCAGAGGTCGGGTGTAGAAAGGCTCGCCCCGCAGGCGCATGACGGATTCCACATCGGTCTTGGAGCTCTTGCACCAACTGGCGACCAGGCCAATATCGAACTCCTCCGACTTGAGCCTGGCCACTTCCAGGCACAGGGCGCTGGCGGCTGAATCGGTGACCTTGATCTCATCGACCAGGTAGGCACCGGCCGGCATGGCCATGAGCATGCTGGAGATGGAGCGGCCGTCGAGCTCATCACAGGCCCCCAAGGTGACATGGTCGAGCTCGCGGCGGTGTATGCCGGCATGCTCCAAAGCCGCATGTGCGGTGTGATAGACCATTTCTTCCAGCCTATGGCCAGCGGCCCGCTGGACCGCTGGGTAAAGGGCCAAGCCCAGAACATAACAATTCACGCTGGCTTTCTCCTTAGGCTGCACGCCGACGCGGCATCATCTCGGTGCCCAAAGCCACGATCTGTTCGACCGAAGGATAGGACAGCTTTTCCAGGCCCGGCGTCGAGGGCTTGGGCACGAAGGCTGAGCCCAGCCGCCGCACCGGCCCGTCGAGCGAGTTAAAGCGCAACTCGCCGATGCTGGCGGCAATCTCGGAGGCCACCGAGCAAGTCAAGGTGGCCTCGTTGACGACCATCGCTCGGCCGGTCTTGTCGACCGAGGCAAAAATCGTATCCCAGTCTATGGGCGAGACGGTGCGCGGATCGATCACCTCGGCTGAAACGCCCTGCCCTTGCAGCTTCTCGGCCGCCTCCAGAGCGCGCGAGACCATCAGCCCGGTGGCGATGATGCTCAGGTCGCTGCCCTCACGGGCCAGCCGGGCCTGGCCCAGGGGGACCAGCAGATCGGGATCATCAGAGACCATGCCCTTGGTACCGTAGAGCAGTTTGGGTTCGAAGAACACCACCGGGTCCTGCCCGCGCAGCGCCGACTTGAGCATGCCCTTGGCATCGGCCGGCGTACTGGGCATGGCCACCCGCAGCCCGGGAATATGGGCAAACCAGGATTCGAGCGACTGCGAATGCTGCGCCGCGACGCCGCGCGTCATGCCAATCGGCGAGCGCACCACCAGCGGCACGCGAGCCTGGCCACCGGTCATGTAGCGGATCTTGGCGGCCTGGTTGACGATCTCGTCCATGCACACGCACATAAAGTCTGAGTACATGATCTCAGCCACCGCAGGCCCGCCGGTCAGGGCCGCGCCCAGGGCCACGCCCACAATGGCCGACTCGGAGATCGGCGACTCGAACATGCGCGCACCAAAGCGCTCGCCCATTCCCAGGTGCACGCCGAAGGAGCCGCCGCCGGGCAGCAGGTCCTCGCCAATGATGACCATGCCCTTTTGGCGCTCCATTTCCTCGCACAGGGCCTCGCGCACCGCCTCGCGGAAGGTGATTTCCCTCAAGTTATGGCTGCTCATGCGTAGACGTCCGTAGAAAGTTCTTCATCAGCAGGGTAGGCACTGGCCTCGGCAAACGCCACCGCCTGCGCCACCTCGGCATCAATCTGGGCCAGCAAGGCCTCGCGATCGGCCAGCAGGCCGGCCGCCAGCAACTCGTTTTCCAGTCGGACGATGGGGTCGGTCGCCAGCCGCAGGGCCTCAACCTCGGCCTTGCTGCGATAGACCTGGGGGTCTCCCGAAGAGTGGCCGTGGTAGCGCTGGGTGTGCAACTCCAGCAGGGTCGGGCCTTGCCCCTGACGGGCTCGCTCGACCGCCACCAAGGCTGCTTCATGCACAGCACGGATGTCGTTGCCGTCGACCGCCACACCGGGCATCTTGTAGCCCTGAGCCAGGGACGACACATTCTCGAAAACCATGGTCTCGGCCGTCGGCACGTACTGGGCAAGGCCATTGTTCTCGCACACAAGAACCAAGGGCAACTTCCACAGCGCCGCCATGTTCATCACCTCGTGGAAGGTGCCACGGGTGACTGCGCCGTCGCCAAAGAACACCACCGACACCCGGCCGCTGCCGCTGACCTTGGCGGTCAGCGCTGCGCCAGCGGCGATCGCATAGCCGGCACCGACGATGCCGTTGGCGCCCAACATACCGGCACCCACATCGGCGATGTGCAGCGAGCCGCCCTTGCCTTTGCAGTAGCCGTCAATGCGGCCGAAGAGCTCGGCCATCATGCGGTCCATACGGGCGCCGACGGCTACGCAGTGCCCATGGCCGCGGTGGGTGGAGGCCACATAGTCGCCACGCTGCAAGGCGTTGCAGACCCCGATGGCGCAAGACTCCTGGCCTTCGTAGCTGTGCAGGGCGCCGTAAATCTTGCCCAGCGAGGATTGGTAGATCGCCGCCCTCTCAAAAGCGCGGATGCGGTGCATGTCCCGCCAAAAGCCCCGCAGCTGCTCGGGCGTCCAGGTGATGCGACTCATGATGTGAGCTCCAGTTGCTCGGGATGCTCGAGCAGGTTGACGATGGCGGCCAGCAGCTGGGCGGCTTGCACGCCATCATTGGCACGGTGATCAAAAACAAGCGTCAGGCCCAGCTCGCTGACAAAACGCAGGCTGCCGCCCTCGCCCTCGCGAGCCACCCGCTGCACGGCGCCGACGCCCAAAATAGCCACCTGTGGCGCAGCGATGATGGGCGCAAAGGCATCAACACCCCAGCGACCGAGCGAGCTGATGGTGAAGCTGCCGCCCAACATATGCTGACCGGCCAGGGTGCCAGCGCGGGCCTGCTGGGCCAGTGTGGCCAGTTGCGCCTGCAATTGGGACACCGACTGGCTTTGCGCCGTCGGCATGACCACAGTCAGCAGGCCAGAGTCGGTTGCGACCGCCACCGCCAGATTCACGTCGCCGGCCTGCTCGAAACCCTGCTCGATCAGGCAGCCGTTAAAACTCAGATGCTGCATCAGCGCCAGCGCGCTGGCGCGTGCGACCGCAGCCGTCAGGTTCAAGCCCCTGCTTTGGAGCGCCGTTACATCGGCATGGCCCTGCAGGGGCACGTGGGGAATGGTTTGCCAGGAACGGGCGGTAGCCTCGGCAATCGCACGGCGCATGGCCGACAGCGGCTTGATGCGGCTCTTGCTTCGCGCAGCCGGCGCCGCAGGGGCAGTTGCTGCAGTCTTGGCCTGGGCGTTGGCGTGGGCACGCACATCGTCGCGGGTGATCATGCCGTCCTCACCCGCAGGGGTGATGTCTTGCGAATCGAGGCCGAGCTCCTCGGCCAAAGCCCGCGCTGCTGG
>CANHGF010000181.1 GCA_947460065.1 Comamonadaceae bacterium | reverse complement strand
CAACATGCCGGCCGACAATATCAAGCGCAATGTGGACAAGGCCACCGGCAATCTGGAGGGTGTCAACTACGAAGAGATCCGCTACGAGGGCTACGGCATCGGCGGTGCGGCCATCATGGTCGACTGCATGACCGACAACCGGGTTCGCACGGTGGCTGAGGTTCGTCACGCTTTTTCAAAATACGGTGGCAATATGGGCACCGAGGGCTCCGTGGCCTTTCAATTCAGGCACTGCGGACAGTTCGTCTTTGCGCCTGGGGCCAGTGAGGACCAAGTCATGGAAGTCGCGCTGGAGGCCGGCGCTGAAGATGTCATCAGCGATGATGACGGCACCCTTGAGGTGCTGTGTGCCGCGGCCGATTTTGAGGCCGTCAAGCAGGCGCTCGAGGCGGCTGGCCTGCAAGCCGAACTGGCCGAGGTCACGATGCGGGCCGACAACAGCATTGAATTGACCGGCGAAAGTGCGCAGAAAATGCAGAAGCTGCTGGATGTGCTCGAAGACTTGGATGACACCCAGGCGGTCTATAACAACGCCGATCTCACGCTGTGAGTCGGACAGAAAGAAATCGAATGAAGGTTTTGGTTGTTGGGGGTGGGGGACGGGAACACGCATTGGCCTGGAAGTTGGCTCAGTCACCTAAGGTTCAGGCGGTCTACGTGGCCCCTGGCAACGGTGGCACAGCCCATACCCCCCGTTTGCTTAACATTGCGATCACCGATGTGCAGGCCCTGCGTGCATGGGCCCAGGACAATCAGATCGCCTTGACCGTGGTTGGCCCCGAGCAGCCTCTTGCTGCCGGTATCGTCGACGAGTTTCGTGCCCATGGCATGCGGGTCTTTGGTCCGACCCGGGCCGCAGCCCAGCTCGAGAGTTCCAAGGCATTTTCCAAAGCGTTCATGCAGCGTCACGGCATCCCGACGGCCGAGTATGAGACCTTCACCGACGTGGCGGCGGCCCACGCGTACATTGATCGCAAGGGCGCGCCCATCGTGGTCAAGGCCGACGGGTTGGCGGCCGGCAAGGGCGTTGTTGTGGCCATGAGCGTTCAGGAGGCCCACGAGGCGGTGGACTTCATGCTGGTGGACAATGTTTTGGGGGTCAGTCATAACGCAGGTGGCGCCCGGGTCGTGATCGAGGAGTTCCTGGTGGGCGAAGAGGCCAGCTTCATCGTCATGTGCGACGGCCAGCATGTGCTGGCGCTGGCCACCAGCCAAGACCATAAGCGTTTGCTCGATGGTGATCAGGGGCCCAACACGGGCGGCATGGGTGCTTATTCGCCCGCGCCGGTGGTGACGCCCGATGTTCATGCGCGTGCCATGCGCGAGATCATCTTGCCCACGATACGTGGAATGGAAAAAGACGGCATCCCCTACACCGGCTTCCTATATGCTGGTTTGATGATCGATACACAGGGTCAGCCCAAGACGCTGGAGTTCAATTGCCGAATGGGAGACCCGGAAACCCAGCCCATCATGATGCGATTGAAGTCGGACCTCGTCGATGTGATGATGGCGGCCACATCCGGTGGCCTCGACCAGATTGAACTGGACTGGGATCGGCGTCCGGCGCTTGGTGTGGTCATGGCGGCTCACGGCTATCCCTTGCACCCGCGCAAGGGCGATGCGATTTCCGGCATGCCAGACCCCAAGACTGAATCCGATTGCGTGGTTTTTCATGCAGGAACGCACGAGCAGGACGGACAAACGCTGACTTCGGGTGGCCGTGTGCTTTGCGTCACGGCTTTGGGCGACATCGTCCGTCAAGCGCAGCAGCGCGCTTATTCGGTGATTGACCAGATCGGCTTTGACGGAGCCCAGTGGCGTCGCGACATCGGCCACCGGGCGCTCAAGGCCTGAAGGTTGATTGATGCGAGCCCACCCATCGACTTCCCCTCGCGGCAGTGCACTGGCGCGGCGCATCCTCAGCCTGATCGGGTGGCAATTGCATTTCGAGGGTCTGCCTGCGCTGCAGGGGGTGATCGTTGTTTACCCGCACACCTCGAACTGGGATTTCCCGGTGGGCGTTCTTGCCAAATGGGCCATGGGCATCGAGGCCAAGTTCTGGGGCAAGCACACTTTGTTTCGCATCCCCTTGTTCGGCGCGTGGCTGCGCTGGTTGGGAGGTGTGCCTGTCGATCGTGCTGCCGCCCGCGGGGTGGTCGAGCAGATGGTCGACCTGTTTGAGCGCAAGCGGCAGGCGGGCGAGTATTTCTGGCTTGCTTTGACTCCGGAGGGGACACGCAGTTGGCGTCCGGCTTGGCGCAGCGGCTTTTATCGAGTGACTTTAGGCGCTCAGGTCCCGATACTCCTTGCCTCGCTCGATTACGGGCGCAAGCAGGTTCGTGTGATGGATGTGATCGAACTGAGCGGCCAGGTTGATGAGGACATGCAGCGCATCGCACAAGCGTTCGAGGGCTGTACCGGGCGGCGTCCCGATTTGGCCGCCCCCATCAGACTGGAAGGGAGCAAGGAGGGCTCATGAGTGTTTTGGACGTATCCCAAGGTCGAGCGTTTTTCACCGACCTGCAAAGTCGCATCATGGCCGAAGTGGTGCGCATCGACGGCGGCAAGCCGGTCAGTGACGCCTGGCGCAAGGACCCTGGTGAGATGCTGCAGGGCGATGGCCTGACCATGATTTTGGAAGACGGCGCGGTGTTCGAGCGCGCTGGCTGCGGGTTTTCGCATGTGAGCGGCCCGCGCCTGCCCAATTCGGCCACCGAGCACCGGCCCGAGCTGGCCGGCGCGCCTTTCGAGGCCATGGGCGTGTCGCTGGTTTTTCATCCGCGCAACCCCTATGTGCCGACGGTGCACATGAATGTGCGCATGATCGTGGCCAAGCCTGCTCAAGGGCAGCCGGTGGCCTGGTTCGGCGGCGGGATGGATCTGACGCCCTGTTACGGCTTCGAGGAAGACGCGGTGCATTTTCATCGCCAGTGCAAAGACGCGCTCGAGCCTTTTGGTGCGGATAAGTACCCGCGCTTCAAGAAATGGTGCGACGAGTATTTCTTCCTGAAGCACCGCGGTGAGCCGCGCGGTATCGGCGGGGTGTTTTTCGACGACTTCAGCGAGCTGGGCATGCAGCGCAGCTTTGAGATGCAGCAGTCGCTGGCGAATCATTTTTTGCCAGCCTACATCCCCATCGTCGAGCGACGTCAGGGCACCCCCTACGGCGACAAGCAGCGCGAGTTCGCGCTCTACCGCCGCGGCCGCTATGTGGAGTTCAACCTGGTCTGGGACAGGGGCACGCATTTTGGTCTGCAGTCGGGCGGCCGTACAGAATCCATCTTGCTGTCCATGCCGCTGAACTGCAGCTGGTCCTACCGTCGGCAAGACCCAGCGGGCTCGCACGAGGCACGGTTGCTGACCGACTTTTTGGTGGCCAAGGACTGGGTTTGAGCAGCACGCCGCGTCGCGTCGGCCTGTTTGGCGGTGCCTTTGATCCGCCTCACAGTGCCCATGTGGCGATAGCTCGCGCCGCACTGGAGCAGCTCAAGCTCGACGAGTTGCGCATCGTGCCTACCGGTCAGGCTTGGCACAAGAGCCGGCCGCTCAGCCCGGCGGTCCATAGGCTGGCCATGGTGCGTCTGGCTTTTGCAGACCTGCCCGGGGTGGTGATTGACGAGCGCGAAATGCAGCGCTCAGGGGCGAGCTACACCGTCGACACCCTGGATGCCCTGATGGCCGAGCAGCCCGGTAGCGAGCCCTACCTGGTGATGGGGGGCGATCAGTGGGCGGCTTTTACTAGCTGGCGGCAATGGCAGGATATCGCCCGCAAGGCGCGGCTGTGCGTGGCCCAGCGGCCCGATCAGGTGTTAAACCAGCCGCAGCCCCAATTGGCCGTGCAATGGCTGAATTTGCCGGCCATGCCCATCAGCGCGACAGCTCTGCGCGAGCAAGTGGCCGGGGGCACCGACCTCCTGAATGAGCCCGCGCGGCTGCCGCCTGCCGTGGCGCGTTATATTTCAGACCATCACCTTTATGCTGCTGGCTGAAGGTTTTCCTCAACCCACCGGCCTTAGGCCAGTTCCCCTGCATGACCGACCCACAAGCCACCTCTGCCAAACGCAATATCGCCAAGCTGCAAAAAGCCATCGTTGATGGCCTGGAAAACGTCAAGGCACAGGACCTGCAGGTTTTTGATACCGAGCACATCACCTCGCTGTTCGAGCGGGTCATCGTGGCCTCGGGAACCTCCAACCGGCAAACCAAGGCGCTGGCCGCCAGCGTGCGCGATTCTGTGCGGCAGGCCGGCTTTGACAAGCCGCGGATAGAGGGTGAGGACAACGGCGAATGGATCATCGTGGACTGCGGCGCTGCGGTCGCGCACATCATGCAGCCTTCGATCCGGCAGTATTACCACCTGGAGGAACTGTGGGGCGACAAGCCGGTGCGGCTCAAGCCGGCTACCGCGCCCAAAGCTCGGGCTGGTGCTGCCAGATCCAAGGACGAACCGGCTGCTCCTGCCAAAGTCGTGCCGGCGACGGCCAAGAAGGCGGTGGCCAAAAAGGCCCCGGTGAAGGCAGCCGGAAAGTCCGCGCCTGCCAAGGCGCCGGTGGCGGCCAAGAAAGCCTTGGCCTCGCCAGCGGCCAAGCCCACTGCTGCCAAGGCGGTCAAGAAGTCGCCAGTCGACAAGGTGTCCGCCAAATCCGCGCCCGCCAAAGGGGCACCTGCAAAAGCGGCGCCTGCTCGACCTTCCAAGGCAGCTTCGGCACCTGCCAAAAAAGTGGCTAGCAAGAAGACCCCCCGCAAGGCCCCTGGCCGCGCATGAAGCTGCAGATCGTGGCCGTCGGGCTCAAGATGCCTGACTGGGCCCAAACCGCCAGCGACGACTACCTCAAACGCTTTCCGCCTGATTTCAAGATCGAGGTCAAGGCGGTCAAGACCGAGGTGCGCGGCAGCAAGGATCTGCCCAGCCTGCTGGCTGCCGAGCGCCAGCGCATTGAGGCCGCGATCTCTAAGGGTAGTCGGGTGATTGCCCTGGATGAGCGCGGCACCGGCCTGAGCACCCTGGCGCTGGCGGGCAAGCTGCAGGACTGGCAGCAGGCCGGCAGCGATGTGGCGCTGGTCATCGGCGGCCCGGACGGGCTCGATGCAGGCTTCAAGCAGGCCGCCCAGGAGCGCTTGCGGCTGTCGGAACTGACGCTGCCCCATGCGATGGTCAGGGTGCTGCTGCTCGAGCAGCTGTACCGGGCCTGGAGCATCAACGCCCATCACCCCTATCACCGCCAATGAGGCAAGCCATGATTTACCTGGCCTCTCAAAGCCCGCGCCGGGCGCAACTGCTCGAGCAGATGGGTTTGCGCTTTGAGACGCTGTTGCCCGATCCGCATGAGGACGCTGAAGCCCTGGAAGCGGTGCACGGCTCGGAGCCGCCCGCCCGTTATGTGCAGCGGGTGACGGCACTCAAGCTCGACGCCGCCCTGGCGCGCCTGCACCGGCTGGGTCAGCCTATGGCGCCCATTTTGTGTGCCGACACCACCGTGGCGATCGGTTCGGAGATCCTGGGCAAGCCGGCAGACGCCCGGCATGCGGCTGCGATGTTGCGTCAGCTGTCCGGGCGCACCCACCGGGTATTGACGGCGGTGGCGGTGCAAAGCGGTCGGCGGCGGGTGCAGGCCCTGAGTGTGTCGCGGGTTAGTTTTGAGCCCATGAGCGCCGCGCAGATTCGTGACTATGTGACCAGTGGCGAGCCCTTCGGGAAGGCCGGTGCCTACGCGGTTCAGGGCAGGGCGGCCATGTATATTCGCCACATCAGCGGGAGCT
>CANHGF010000180.1 GCA_947460065.1 Comamonadaceae bacterium | reverse complement strand
ATCCGCCACCAGCACATTGCGGAATTTGAACGCTGGCGCAACCACAAGATGGGCCGACAGCCCAAAAGCAGCACACTGATGAACTTTGCAAGTGCATTCAGCCGTGTCTGCAACACCGCCATAGAGCGTGGCTGGGTCAGTGAGCGTGTGCCCCTGCCCAAGCTGTCGCGCAAAGGCTAGAAAGGCTCGGTGTGAATCGCCCCGGGGCGATTCAATCTCCATGGCGCTCGCTCATCTGAATGGCTTGTGAGTCCGACAAGCGGGTCGGCAGGTGACCGCTCTGTGCTTGCAGGCCAATGCCTTCTCCTACGGCAATGTACTTGAACGTCCCATAGGGTGCGCCGGCTTAACAGCCCATGATGGCCCTACTTCCCCTCCGGTCTTCACGATGGCCCGAATTTCCGGTGAGACAGCAGGCCCCCGGTCTGGGCCCGGCGTCATGATTCCAGTCAATTTCAACTCCAAGGAAAAACCATGAGTCTGGGAACCATATTGTTGATCCTTTTGCTCCTGATGCTGATCGGCGCATTCCCGACTTGGCCGCACAGCAGCAGTTGGGGCTACGGACCCAGTGGTGTGTTGGGCGTGATGCTTGTCATCATCGTCGTCCTGCTGGTGATGGGGCGGCTGTAGTGCTCCACCTTGCAGCCCATGCCCAAGAACTGACATCCGACGGCCGGTCTAGCAGCTGGTCCGCAATGACACGGCGCTCAACCGGCGGTGACTCCAATGCCCCGCATCCTCTCCATCGAAAGGCAATCTTATGAACGGCAATTTCAACTTCAAAACAGCACTCATCGTTGGCGCACTGCTGGTGCTGCCTGTGGCGCAAGCCGCAACGATGAGCAAGGCCGACTACACGGCGGCCAAAACCCGCATCAGCGCTGACTACAAGGCCGACAAGGCGGCCTGTGCTTCACAGGCCGGCAATGCCAAGGACGTCTGTGGTGAAGAAGCCAAGGCCAAGGAGAAGGTCGCACGCGCTGAATTGGAATACAGCTACAGCGGCAAACCCGCTGACCAGACCAAGGTGCTAGAGGCGAAGGCCAAGTCAGCCTATGCCGTCGCTAAGGAAAAGTGCGATGACAAGGCGGGCAATGACAAAAAAGTCTGCGTGCAGGAAGCCAAAGCCGTCGAGACCAAGGCACTGGCAGACGCCAAGATGAGCAAACAGATTGGCGAGGCTAAGAAAGACGCCGCCGAGGACAAGCGCGACGCGGACTACAAGGTGGCCGTGGAGAAATGTGACGCCTTGGCGGGCGATGCGAAGGCCGCTTGTGTTGCCGCTGCCAAAACCAAGTTTGGCAAGAACTGAG
The DNA here is from genome assembly GCA_947460065.1 of Comamonadaceae bacterium. Lineage (GTDB taxonomy): Bacteria > Pseudomonadota > Gammaproteobacteria > Burkholderiales > Burkholderiaceae_C > Polaromonas. Next base: position 4,451 of record CANHGF010000180.1, on the reverse strand, counting down.
CCGCTTGCGATGACGCGCTAGGCGTGCAGGAGGGACGCGCCTTTAGCAGCGCATGGCCAAATTGGTTTGCCAGATTTTCTTGAGGTTCGGCTCCACGATGTCGCCGACGAGTCGGCGCACACGGCGGCAATCCCCGCTGCCCAGCGCACTGAGGGAGATGTTCGATAGCCATGTCTGGCGCAGGTTGGGATCAACGATGAGTGTCAGCAGGCGTTCAGCGTCGTCGAGGCCGCCCGCCTGAACATGGCGCATCATGATGTTGCCGGCTGCCAGCTGCCGCAGGTTGGGATCCTCGAGGCTGCGCATTCGCTGCTCCGCGCCGCGCAGGTCACCTGCAGCCATGGCCGCATTGCTATCGTTTACCGCCTTCAGGTCCTCCATCGGCCCCGCCAGGGCGAGGGTCGAGAACGCCAGGGCACCAAGCAAAGCGAGGACGATGCGCATTTAGGAACTCTTTCTAGAACTGGGACGTGACTCCGCAGAGTTTAGCCGCCGCCTAACGGCGGGCCTCCGTCACAGCCCTTGCCCTTGCGCGCCAGGCAGTTGCGGGCTATACGATCTGTAATGACATCGGCGGGAGGGAAATTCAGCGCCTGGAGATGGAGTCGCCGATTGGCATCACCGTGTCCAAGAATTTTCCGTCTTTCGCTCCAACCGGTCCGTGGATCGTGGCGGCCGATGCCATCCCCGACCCACAGGCCCTGACCATGGAGCTCAAGGTCAATGGCGAGCAGCGTCAACACAGCAGCAACGCCGACATGATCTTCTCGGTGACCTGCATCATTGCCTACTGGTACAAATCGGCCTGGAGCCCGGCGACATGATCACCACCGGCACCCCTTCTGGTGTGGCACTGGCCCGGCCCGAGCCGGAAAAATACTATCTGCAGCCAGGCGATCTGGTCGAGGCTGAGATTTGCGGCATTAGCAAGCTGACCCATCGGGTCAGGGCGGCTAGCTCAATCAGAGCGGCTGAGCCGGCCTGTGCCCCTGTCCGCTCGGGGAAGTCTGTGTTGGCTGCCCCTGTGTGACACAGAGGGTCAGACCCAGTCCTGATTGGACCGATACTCCCAGCTGAGCAGGTATGGGCCGGGCATGGCCCGGTCGTTTTTAGCGAGACAGGAGAGCTGCATGGATCTATCCATCAAGGCGATTGACTGCGTGGTCAATCCGATCACGCCAGAAATCATGGCCACGCGGCCGGCGTGGTCCAAAACATTTTGGACCCAGAAGATCGGGCGTAAGCCCGAGGACCTCGTGGGTCTGACCCATGACAAGATGATCGCCGCCATGGATGCTGCGGGCATCGAGAAGTCCTTCCTGCTGGCCGTCAAAATTGGCCGCCAGGGCCTGCCTGGCAGTTGGCACTTGCCCTATGAGGTGGTGGCCGATGCGGTGCAGAAGTACCCGGACCGTTTTTACGGCCTGGCCGGTATAGACCCGACGCAGGGCATGCAGGGCGTGCGCGACTTCGAGCGTTCGGTGCGCGAATATGGCTTTATTGGCGCGCACGGCTATCCACATTGGTTCGACCTTGCGCCCGACCACCCCAGGTGGTATCCCTTCTACGCCAAGTGCTGCGAGCTTGACGTGCCGATACAGCTGCAGGTCGGGCAGTCGCTCAACTACACCTCTGAGCAGCGCCTGCCCAGCGTCGGCCGCCCGATCACGCTCGACGCGGTCGCCTGCGATCTGCCCGAGCTCAAGTTGATCGGCATTCATGTGGGCATTCCCTGGACCGACGAGATGATCGCCATGGCCTGGAAGCATGCCAATGTGTACATCGGCTGCGACGCCCACAGTCCGAAGTACTGGCCGCAGTCTTTCGTGCACTACATCAACACCTTCGGCAAAGACAAGGTGATTTTCGGCACCGACTATCCGGTGCTCGATTTCGAGCGTACCCGCCGCGAGATCGAGGAACTCGGCCTGCGCGAGGACTCCAAGCGGCGGCTTTACCGCGATAACGCGGTGCGTTTATACAAGCTCAAAGATTGAACTGGGCAAGCAGCAGGGCGTCGAAAGTAGATGGTCGGCGCCCTCGCAGGCTCAGGGCCCGGGCCTCATGCTGCGGGCTTACCCCCTACACGCTAAGCACAGAGATGAAGCGGTCCAGATACTGAACCACTGACGACGGCGCCCTCGCGGGCTCAGGGCCCGGGCCTCAGCCGCGTTCAAACTAGCCCTTGCGCTGATCTACAAAGCGCTTGAGTTTGAGCGAGCCGTTGGGGCCGTAGATTGCGCTGGCCTCCACGCATTCGACCAGGGGCGTGACCCCGGTGGCCTGCTTGACCGCCAGGCTCACCAGCGGCGCCTTGTCGGCCAGAGGGCTGGTTCCAGCAATCCGTATGCGAAGCCGGTCCATCGAAAACGGATCGGCCATGTTCTCGCGCTCGACCACAGCCTGATATTCCTTCACTCCCTCGACCGCCAGCACCGCCGCTTCCACCACCGTCGGGTTGACCAGCATGCCCTTGATCTTGACCAGATCGTCGGCGCGCTGCGGCATTTCCGTGAAGCGGTCGGTGGTGGCGCCGCAATGCGGGCAGGCGCTGCGCGAGAGCACCGACAGGTCGCCGGTGGAGTAGCGCAGCAGCAGCGTACCCCGCCGGTTCAGGTGGCTGATGACCACCAGGCCGCGCTCGCCCTCGGGCAGGGGCTGGTGGGACTCGGGGTCAACCACCTGCACATGAATGTCTTCGGGCAGCGGGTTGTGAAAGCCGCCGCCGGGGCAGCATTCGGTAAAGCCGCCTTGAATCTCGGTGATGCCGTACGACACATTGATGCTGGCCTGGCGCGCACCGGCCGCTTGCAGGCATTGCTCGAAGTTTGCGCGCAGGGCCGGGGTCACCGCCTCGCCGGTGATGTAGGCCAGCTTGACCCTTGAAAAATCGGCGCCGAGCTCGGCCGCGCGCATCAGCACACGGCGCACATAGCTGGTCACGCCCCACAAAATCGTGGCGCGGGTGCGCACGATGCCGTCGACCACTTCGTCGAGCTCTGAGCCCAAATGGAAATGCGGCGATGGCCGGCCCGGCACCAGATTGACCACCGGAATTTTCAGGGCTGCACCGGCGGCGCTGACCCGGTGGTAGGCGCCGTGCGGATAAACCGTCAGCGGGCACAAATTAGCGATCAGGTCATCGCCGCCTACACCGCGCAGGCCGAGGATGCGCTTGTACAGCGCGATCACGTTGTAATAGTCGTAGGCGGTCGATACAAAAGGCGTGGGCTTGCCGCTCGATGTTCCGGTGGTGTACATCGTGTCCCACACCACCTGCATTTCCGGCTCCACATCGCTGGCGCCCAGCAAGAAGGCCTGCGGATCGCCCATGAAGTCGTGCTTGCTGGTCAGCGGCAGGCGGGCCAAGTCGGCCGTGCTCTGAAAGTCTGCTCGGCTCAATCCCAATTTGGCAAACAGTTGGCGGTAGTGCGGATGATGGGCGCAGACCAGGTCCATGGTCGCCGCAAACCGCAGCTCCTGCGCGGCATTGATCTCTTCGCGCGGTCGAAAAATCAAATCGGGGACAAAAGCCTGAGGCTGCATGAGCAAATCGTGATGGGTTGGAGGTATCGAAAGCCATGATACCGAGATTGGCCACCAGCCTGGTGCTCCAAGCAGAGGCTGGCGTTGAGTCAGCGTCGCGCAGATTACTGGGCGCGCGCCCAAGGACGTGGGCTGCCCGGGCCCATCGCATATGATTTCCGATAGCCACAGCCGTGCCAACTCGGTGTGCGAGCCTGCCTGGGTGCAGGCCGCACGCCCGATCAGGAGACCCGCATGAATTTCACCTTCACCGGTTTGACTCGCCTCCGTACCGCTGCTCTATCGCACGGTTCGGGCTCCGCACTTCCCCTTTGGAAGGCCGCCCTGCTGGTATGCGGCGCAAGCCTGGCGCTGTCCACCTCTGCCTTTGCACAAAGCTTTCCGTCCAAACCCATACGCCTGGTGGTGCCCTTTGCAGCCGGCGGCGTGACCGATGTGATGGCCCGGTTGGTCGGTGGCGAAATGGCCAAGCACCTGGGTCAGCCCCTGGTGATCGACAACCGCCTGGGCGCCGGCGGCGCCATCGCCGCCGAATTCGTGGCCAAGGCGCCGGCTGACGGCTATACCCTGTGCTTTTGCACCACCGGTCCGATGGCGCTTATTCCCATCCTCGACCCCAAGCTGGCCTACAACCCGCTGCGCGATCTGGCGCCGGTCAGTCACCTGCACAACGTCGACAACGTCATCATCGCCCGGGCCGACCTGCCGGCGAGCACCATCGCCCAGGTGGTGGCCCTGGCCAAGGCCAACCCCGACAAGATCACCTACGGCACGCCGGGCATAGGCGGCCCGCAGCATCTGTCGGGCGAGCTGATGAACACCATGGCGGGCATCAAGCTGGTGCATGTGCCCTTCAAAGGCGAAGCGCCGTCCATCACCGACCTGATGGGCGGGCAGATTGACCT
>CANHGF010000179.1 GCA_947460065.1 Comamonadaceae bacterium | reverse complement strand
TGCCTGAAAAGGTCGCCAACCCCGATGCCATGAGCAACCCGCACAGCCTGCAGTTTTATGTGGACTACGCCCAGCAGCGGCAGGGCTAAGGCTGCACCGCTGCGAGGGCGGCGCCTGATCGACAGTCCATCGCGCCGAGGGCGGCGCTCCCACACGGGCGAGCAGCACCGCGCTGCACAGGGCCACGGCGCACTGCCCCTTGACCTTCACCGGCGCAATAGCCGCAGCATCAGCCACACCAACAGCCCCGGCAAACCGCAAGCCACCGCCAGCGCCAACGATGCGCCGTCGAGCGCCTGCAAGCGCAGCGCCTGAGCCAGTAAGGGCCAATAGATGGCCAGGGCCACCGCCGCCAGCGCCGAGCCGGCCACAATCAGCGCCGTCCAATTGAAATCAGACGGAGTGCCGACCGGATGGCTCGGGACCATCGCTGCCACTTTATGCGCAGGCCCCACCGCCGGGCGGCGCGACTTGCTGATCCAGATCAGCGCGGCATTGCCCACCACAAAAGCCACCAAGACCATGGAGCGGGTACGCTCCTGCGACGGATCGTCAAGCCAAGAGCCCCCAAAAAAGGCAGCCCATGCGGCGCTCATCGAAGCCCAATAGGCCAGACCAGCACCAGCGAGCATCAACAGCCCCTGGGCGGTGGCCTGCAGCATGGCGCTGGCGCCAAAGAGCGGCGCTCGGGTGTCGCGGGGCGCACGGTCCATCACATCGGCATCCTCGGGCTCACTCTCGAAGGCCAGCGAGCAGGCTGGATCGACGATCAGCTCGATCAGGGCGATGTGCAGGGGCAGCAATACCGGTGGTAGCGCCAGCAGCACCGGCAGCACCGCGATGCCCGCGATCGGAATATGGATCGCAAAGATATAGCCCATGGACTTGCGCAGATTTCCGAAGATGCGACGCCCGACCCGAATGCCGCGCACGATGGAGGCGAAGTTGTCATCGACCAGCACCATGCTGGCCGCCTCGCGCGCCACATCGGTGCCGCGCTCACCCATGGCCACGCCCACATGGGCCGCGCGCAGGGCCGGCGCGTCGTTGACGCCGTCGCCGGTCATGGTGACGATCTCGCCACTGCGTAGCAGGGCCTGCACGATGCGCAGCTTCTGCTGCGGCGCGATGCGGGCACACACCGAGGTCTTACGCAGCCGCTCGTCGAGTGCCGCATCGCTAAGCGCATCGAGCTCGTCTCCGCTGAGCACCGGGCTTACCGGCAAGCCGGCCCGACGGGCGATCGCCTGCGCAGTGGCGGGGTGGTCGCCGGTGATCATGATCACCCGAATGCCGGCGCGTTGGCACTGCGCCATCGCCTCAGGTACCTCGGGCCTGAGCGGGTCGGCCAGGCCGATCAGACCCAGCCATTCAAAGTCGAAGGCATGTGCCGACTCCGGCCATTGGGTGTCCGGGTGGCGCCCCTGCGCGACGGCTAGGACCCGCAGGCCTTCGGCCGCCATGGCCTCGACCGCCTCATGCCACTGGGCACGCTGCGCCGCATTAAAGTGGCACAGGTCCATGACCGCCTCGGGCGCGCCTTTGGCCGAAATCACATGGCCCTGCCCGTCGCTGGCCCGCCAGACATGGGACATCGCCCTGAGCTGCGGACTCAAGGGATAGGTCTGCACCAGCTCCCAGTCATGCACCCGGCCGGTGCCCTCCAGCAGCCCCCGCCCCAACTGGTGAAAAGCCATCTCCATCGGGTCAAAAGGCTGGGGCGCACTGGCCAGGATCGCATGTTCGGCCAGCCTTTGAAAGGCCTCATCATCGGTGCCCAGCCACACCCCATCGACTGGGCAACGCAGCAGCTGAGGATGGGCGCCATCACCCACTGCCAGAGTCTGCACCGCCATCCGGTTCTGGGTGATGGTGCCGGTCTTGTCGGCGCACAGCACGGTGGTCGCGCCCAGGGTCTCAATGGCGTTGATGCGCCGCGTCAGTACCCCCTGACGGGCCAGGCGGTGCGCGCCCAGCGCCGGAAAAATCGCCAGCACCACCGGGTATTCCTCAGGCAGCATGGCCATGGCCGCTGCGATGCCTACCAGCAGGGCCGGCAGCCACTGGCCACTGCGTGAACCCTCGATGAGCACCATGGCCGTGCACAGCAAGAGCGCCAAGGCCGCCAGTACCCGCACCAGGCGGGCGGTCTGCAACTGCAGCGGCGTCGGCTGCTGGGCCAGGCTTTGTAAGGAGCGCCCAATCTGACCGACCTGGGTGCGCGGCCCGGTGGCCAGCACCTCCATCAGGCCCCGGCCCGAGACCACATAGGTGCCGGCAAACACGCTGGCAGACTGAGGTGCCTCCACAGACTTTTCCACCGGCAGCGACTCGCCGGTCAACAGCGACTCATCGACTTGCAAATGATCGGCCTGCAGCAAACGACCATCAGCGGCCACCCGCCGGCCTTCAGAGAGCACCAGCAGGTCGCCCCGCACGATATCGCGCGCTGGACGCTCCACGCTCACCCCGTCGCGCATCACCTGCACCCGGTGTTCGCTCAGCCGGCGCAAGGCCTCAATGGATTGATCGGCCCGCCCCTCCTGGAACAAGGTCAGCCCCAGCACCGCCAGGACAAACAGGGCCAGCGTCAGGCCCTCGCCCAGATCGCCCAAGGCCAGATAGATGAGTACCGCCGCCAACAAAAGCGCAAACATGGGCTCGGCCAGCAAGCCCAGCATGCGCCGCGCCAGCGAGCGCCGCCGGCTGGGCTCGATCTCATTGGGCCCATCGGCGGCCAGCCTGAGTTCGGCCTCCTGCTGGCTCAGGCCGGCGGTTTGAGCTTGCGTGGGGATGGGCATCTCCGACGTTTGTAGCGTCGGCACCAGGCAATGCCCAGAAGTGGGCGTGCTCAGCGGCTGTCAGACGGGGGCGATAGTGACGACCCCGCACCGCCGGGTAGCAAGCTCAAGCTCGGCCTATCATCCAGGGTATGGCCCCGCCCAAACGCCCCGTCGGAGGCCGACAAGGAGACAAGACATGAGCATTTACGACCAGCAACTGGACACCAATCCCGCCAACCACACCGCGCTCTCGCCCGTGAGCTTTGTCGAGCGCAGCGCCGAGGTATTCGGCGACCTGCCCGCGGTCATCCATGGCCAGCGCCGCTACACCTGGGCGCAGACCCGCGAGCGCTCGGCTCGTTTGGCCGCTGCCTTGCAAGCGCTGGGCCTAGGCCGGGGCGATACCGTCAGCGTGATGCTGCCCAACACCCCTGAGATGGTCGAGCTGCACTATGCGGTGCCGGCGCTGGGCGCGGTGCTCAACGCGCTCAACACCCGGCTCGACGCCGCCTTGATTGCCTGGCAGATGAACCACTGCGAGGCCAAGGTGCTGGTCACCGACCGCGAGTTTTCTCCGGTGATGGCCAAAGCCCTGGCCCTGCTCAAGTCCGAGCACGGCCGCAGCCTGACGGTGATCGATGTCTGCGACAGCCAGTACGAAGGCCCGGGCGAGCGCCTGGGCGCGCATGAATACGAGGCCTGGCTGGCCGCCCACGATCCCGTGGTCCGGCTCGAGGGCCCGCAAAACGAGTGGGATGCGATCGCGGTCAGCTACACCAGTGGCACCACCGGCGACCCCAAGGGTGTGGTGACCCACCACCGCGGCGCCTACCTCAATGCGGTGTCCAACGCGGTCACCTGGAACATGCCGCACTTTCCCACCTACCTGTGGACCTTGCCCCTGTTTCACTGCAACGGCTGGTGCTTTCCCTGGACGGTGGCCATGCTCGGCGGCACCCATGTCTGCCTGCGCAAGGTCGACGCACCTTCCATCCTGGGCGCGATGCGCGAGCACCGCATTGACCACTACTGCGCCGCGCCCATCGTGCACAGCCTGATCTACAACGCCCCCGAGGACATGCGTGCCGGCATCGACCAGCAGGTGCGCGGCCTGGTGGCCGGCGCTGCCCCACCGGCGGCCATGATCGAAGGCATGGCCAAGATCGGCTTTGCCATCACCCACGTCTACGGCCTGACCGAGGTCTACGGCCCGGCCGCAGTGGCGGTGCAGCGCAAGGCCTGGGCAGAGCAAAGCCTGTCTGAGCAGACCCGGCTCAACGGCCGCCAAGGGGTGCGCTACGCGCTGCAAGAGGGCATGACGGTGATGGACCCGCAGACCCTGCAAGAGGTGCCGGCCGACGGCCAGACCATGGGCGAGATCATGTTTCGCGGCAACATCGTGATGAAGGGCTACCTGAAGAACCCCGATGCGACCCGCAAGGCCTTTGAAGGCGGCTGGTTTCACACCGGCGACCTGGCAGTGATGGAGAGCGACCGCTACGTCAAGATCAAGGACCGCAGCAAAGACATCATCATCTCCGGCGGTGAGAACATCAGCTCCCTCGAAGTCGAAGACGCGCTCTACCGTCACCCGGCGGTGCTGGCCTGCGCGGTGGTGGCCAAGCCCGACGCCAAATGGGGCGAAACCCCGCTGGCCTATGTCGAGCTCAAGCCCGGCGGCGAAGTCAGCGCACAAGAGCTGATCGCCCACTGCAAAGCCCTGCTGGCCGGCTACAAAGTGCCGCGCGACATCCGCTTTGAAGACATCCCCAAGACCTCGACCGGCAAGATTCAAAAGTTCCAGCTGCGCGAGCGCGCCCGCTCCAGCAGCGCCATCGAATAAGGAGTAGGCCATGAGCACCGCCCCCCTGCTGCTGCGCCAGGACGACGGCCGCGGCCTGTGCACCCTGACCCTCAATCGGCCCGAGGCCTTCAATGCGCTGAGCGAAGAACTGCTGGCCGCGCTGCAAGCAGAGCTCGATCGCCTGGCGCAGGAGCCCGATTTAAGGGTGGTGGTAATCGGCGCCGCCGGCAAAGCGTTTTGCGCCGGCCACGACCTCAAGCAAATGCGCGCCGAGCCCAGCCTGACCTACTACCAGAGCCTGTTTGCGCAGTGCGGCCGCATGATGATGAGCCTGCAAAAGCTACCGGTACCTGTGATCGCCAAGGTACAAGGCGTGGCCACCGCCGCCGGCTGCCAGCTGGTGGCCCAGTGCGACCTGGCGGTGGCCGCCCGAGGCGCCCGCTTTGCGGTCAGCGGCGTCAACCTCGGTCTGTTTTGCTCCACCCCCAGCGTGGCGCTTTCGCGCAATCTGCCGCGCAAAGCCGCTTTCGAGATGCTGGCCACTGGCGACTTCATCAGCGCAGGCCATGCCCAGAGCCTGGGCCTGATCAACCGGGTGGCCGAGCCCGAGGAACTCGATACAGCGGTGCAGGCCCTGGTCGAGCGCATCCTGAGCAAACCCCGCCTGGCCCTGGCCATGGGCAAGCAACTCTTCTACCGCCAACTAGAAACCGGCATGAGCGCCGCCTACGACGACGCCGCCCAGACCATGGCCTGCAACATGATGGACGCCACCGCCCTGGAGGGCGTGCAGGCCTTCATCGACAAGCGCACGCCGAACTGGTGAGAGGCCGGGCCCAGGCAAGGCCGACTCCTTGTGGCCAGTCCACCCCGTGAGAGCAGTCCCTCGTGGGAGCATTCCCTCGTGGGACCATTCCCTCGTGGGAGCGCCGCCCTCGGCGCGATGCGGCCTTCAATGGGGCCCCGGTGACTCATCCAAAGCCGCATAGCCGCAAGGGCGCGGCTCCCACAGAGTCGGTGACCTGAGCTAAGTGGGTGGGAGCGCCGCCCTCGGCGCGATGCGGCCTTGGATCCAAGGCCGCCGACTTCAGTCCGGCCGCACGCCCTCCCAGGCGCTCTGAAACAGCTGGCGCAGCGCCGCACGGTCCAGCGGCCTGGGGTTGGGGTACTGGTTTTGCACCGCGATGTCGCAGGCTTTGTCCAGGTCGGCCTCCTTCATGCCCAGATCGCGCAGGGCCACGG
>CANHGF010000178.1 GCA_947460065.1 Comamonadaceae bacterium | reverse complement strand
GGGCGCTCGCGGGCGTAGGCCACGAACTCGGCCAGGTTGTTCACCGGCAGCTGCGGCGGGATCACCAGCACCAAGGTGAACAGGCCCATCTGCGTGACCGGCGTGAAGTCCTTGAAGGGGTCGTAAGGCACCTGGGAGGGCTGCAGAAGGGGCGGGCCGGTCATGGAGTTGGCGGTGCCCATGACCAGCAGGCTGCCGTCCGCCGGCCCCTTGGCCACGTGATCGGCGGCGATCACGCCTCCGCCGCCCGGCTTGTTGTCCACGATGATGGGCTGCCCCAACTGGCGGCCCATGTGGTCTGCGACCAAGCGCGCGACCACGTCCACGCCGCCGCCGGGCGTAAAGCCCACGACCAGCCGGATAGGGCGCCCCGCGGTCTGCGCCCGAGCGCCCGATCCCAGCAGCAGGGCGCCTGCGAGGGCGCTGAATTCACGTCGTTTCAATGGCATTTTTCATCCTGAGGGTTCGTATCTCGGCGCGCTTCCAGACAGTGCGTCAACCTACGAGAGTAAACGCGATTTCATCTGCAAAGGCAATGCGGGATGACGCTTCATGCGCATCGCCATTGTTGATTCCTGGCGATCAGCAACCATGATGCATGGCGCAGCGCAGCGCTCGTGGGCGCGCGCCAGCAGCCGTGCATTATCGGCTGGCAGGATCAGGGGTTGGCCGCGTGCTTTGAGACGGCCGGGGCCTGGCTCAGCAGCCCGAACGGGCGCCAAAGCAGCATCAGCATGATCAGAACGCCGATCAGCACCACCTGCAGGGCCACGCCGCGGGCCAGTTCGGCCTGGGGGATGAGGCCGCGCAGCCTCGCGCACGAGACTGCCTTCAGCATGCAGATAGGGCTGGCGAGCAATGCCAGCCGGATCTGGCCGATGCTCGTAACGCTTCGAATCAAACAGAATTTGACCGTGGCGTGCAGTTGGGTCGCCATTGCCCCAAATGCTGGTCCGCAATTGCCCCGGCACCCTACTCAAATTCATCGCCGCCTTGACCTTCTTCAGGGTCCGATTGCCATCGCCTTTAGGCAATCACCTTGAACCGAGGGTTTCAACGTATTCTTTAGCTTGCGAAGCTTGCCTACGATGGCTCGCTAGAAGAAGCGCTACAGCCTTGGTCATGTGGGTTAGGCCGTATCCCCGGCCTGCAGACTTCGTCACTGGGTGGATCGTTATGTCGCAAGGTAGCCAGTCTTGGCGTTCAGTGGGTGACGAACAGAGTCCTGCGGACGCCTGCAAAAAGTCTTTGCTTTCAGTGATCGAATTGCAGATCGTGCCGCAGTTGGTACGCGCTCATAGGGACCAGTTGCCCAGTGGCTCTGGGTCTGCCGGCCCCTACATCCCGCCCAGCGCAGACGTGGTGGCCGAATTTGCCCAACTCTGCCATTTGGAGGACGAGAAAGCCTGCTGGGAAATGGTGGATCGTTTGATGCACGATCGCCGCGGCGCTCCGGAGATTTTGCTCAAATTGATCGCCCCTGCAGCGCGTTACCTCGGCGAATTGTGGAATCAAGATCGGCTGAATTTTTCTCAAGTGACATTAGGTCTGCTGCGCATGCAAAACATGACGCATCACTACAGCTCTTTAAGTCGCCGAAGTTCCCATCGAGAGGGTCCTAAATTCCGCGCCATGGTTGCTGCTGCGCCGGGCTCGCAGCATCTGCTGGGGTTAACGATGGTGTCTGAGTTTTTTGTCAACGACGGTTGGGACGTTCATGTGGAGGTGGCCACCACTGAGAAGAAATTGCTAGGCGCAGTTCAAGCCAACTGGTTTGACGTGCTGGGCCTTTCGGTGGGACTCCTTCAGCAACTCGACACCTTGCCTGCCCTTGTCAAGGCCTTGCGTCGCCACTCTCTGAACCCGCGCATCGGTGTGCTGCTTGGCGGCGTGGCTTTCACTCAAGTTGAGAGCGCAGGGGAGTGTTACGGGGCGGACGCCGTGTGCTTGGACCCGCTGGCGGCTATGCGTGTCGCCCGCCAATTGGCGATGCGCTCGCTGGGACCAGACACAGGTAAAAGCTGATGAAGACCGTTCCCCCGGCCTGCATCAGTGCAGACAGACGGGGGAACTGAGTTCAGAGCATCGGCAGATGCAAGAAACCAATGATTTGTTCTTCGCTGAATTTGCTGGCGCGCATGTCCATCATTTTCCAGGTTGACGGACTTCTCGGAAAAACGGCTGGTCCGGCTTACGGGAGCAGGGCAGGGGCGATCGTTTCAGCTACAAGGCGGTGGTCAGGCGCTGATGCCCGGTGGCCTGCGTTAATCGGTGACTCTCATGCCGCAGCCGGCCAGTCGCCCAGGCCGTGTTTTTGCCGGAGCCGGTAGAGCGTCATGCGTGAGATGCCCAGCAGGCGGGCGGCATGGGTCATGTTCTGATCGACCCGGTCCAGAGCCCTTTCGATGGCCTCGCGTTCGGCGAGGTCCCGGATGGTCTCCAGCGCCAGTGCCGGGTTGTCCGCTTGGCTCAGCAGTCCGAGGTCGGCGGCAGAGATCAGGCTGTTGTCGGCCATCACCACGGCGCGGCGCAGCCGGTTTTGGAGCTCGCGCACATTGCCAGGCCAGGGGTGGGCCAACAGGGCCGACAGCGCGTCTTGGCTCAAACCCTCAACCTTGGTGTGGCTCATGCAAACAAGATGGCTGCGCAGAAAATGGCGCGCAAGCGCGGGGATGTCCGACAAGCGCTCGCGCAGGGGCGGCAGATGCAAGGGCAGCACGTTGAGCCGATAAAAAAGGTCTTCCCTGAAGCGGCCACTGGCGACCGCGCTGGCCAGATCAATGTGCGAGGCGGCGATCACGCGGGCGTCAACCTGCAGCGAACGACTGGAGCCAACTTTCTGGATGGTGTGTTCCTGTAAAAAGCGCAGCAGATTGGTTTGCAACTCCAAGGGCAAGTCACCAATTTCATCGAGAAACAAGGTTCCTTCGGCAGCCGCTTCGATCAAACCGGCGCGTCCGGTGGTAGCCCCGGTAAATGAGCCCCGCTCATGGCCGAATAGCTCAGACTGGATCAGTGTCGGCGCAATGGCGCCGCAGTTGACGGCCACAAAGGGTCCGTTGGCGCGCCGCGATTGCTGGTGTATGGCTTGCGCGGCCAACTCCTTGCCGCTGCCGCTCTCCCCGCTGATGAGGACGGGGGCATCGACGAGCGCGACTTTTCTGATCTGCTGGCGCAAGCCTGTCATGGCGGGGCTGCGACCGATCATGCCCAAGTCATCGTTGGCCAGACTCAGCGCACCACTGCCTTGCAACAGGCTGGCCCGGCGTTGGGCACTGGCGAGCATTTGGTCGAGTGCCCCGCAGGACAGCGGGTGTGTCTGGTGATCGTGCAGATGGTTGATCACCAGCTCCCGCCAGGCGATCAGCTCGAGCGCCTCGGGCGGCAGCACGCCCACCCATTGAATCGGACCAGGGGTGCGCAGACCCCGCAGGCATTGCAGGGTTCGCTGAAGCCGCGGGGTCGACGCCTCGCCAAGCCAGACCAAACCCACCTGCCCCCGCAGACCGACCGGAGGGGGTGCTGTGAAAGATCCGTCTTCAGAGCTGTGGATCAGATGCCAGCCCTGCAGTCGCAGGTGCTGGGCGATGTCTGCCGCAGGTAAGGACGGGCAGCAATAGAGAGCCTGGGAAGCAGCCATGCGATGTGCTGGCTCAGAACGAGAACGGCAAGCGCAGGCTCAGCGATAAATCGGGCGTGTCGCGCGTCAGTCCGGCGGACAGGGCCAGGTTGACTGTGGTTTTGGGGCTCACCCGGTAGGAATAGCCCAGCAACAGACTGGCCAATTGCGTGCGAACCGAACTGGCCACTGGCGTGCCGTTTTGCTGTGTTCGGCCGACCGAGTTGATGTCAAAACCCATGCTGAAGGCGGTTTTTTCATTGAGTGACAGGCCCATGCCAAAGTTCAATCCGATGACGCCGCCCGGCTGTACGTCGCCGATGGGTTCGCGCTCCCCGTTGAGTACCAAGCGGGTGATGTTGTTGCGCTTGAAACTGTGGGTGTAGCTCACACCCCCGAACAATACAGCAGGGTCTGAAGGCAACAACCAGGTCAGGCCAGGCTGCAAGGAGTAAAAGCCCGAGCCGGTGGGCAGGTCCAATGGCAAGCCCGTCCCGGTGGTGCTTCCAATGCAGCGGGTGGCGCAGTCGGTGACTACCTCAAAGGGGTCCTTGCCGTTACGCGCTTTGAAGCGCAAGGAGCCGACGAGGTAGGGCAGGCCGTCTCTGGGTTGATTGATTTGGTAGCGCGCACCGATCTCTGCATCTCCGAGCGCCTTGCCGGAGGTTCTGAACACGCTGTCGGTGGCCGAGCCGGTAAAAATTTCCCGGCTGATGGTGTCATCGTGGCGGTACACATAGGGAAGCTTGCCCTCGACCTCCAGCCGGCTGCTTAGGCCGTAGCGCATGCTCATGGCGCCTGTCAGCGTGTTGCGTTTGACCTCTCGCACATCGACCAGACCGATGAGCAGGGATGGAATCACGGTATAGCCCACCAGCGCCACCCGATTGCTCGATGAGTAGCTGTAAGCGATGGAGGGCTCTAGGACCAGCTTCCCTTTGCCGGTCAGGATGCCCGGTTGCTCGAACAAGCTGGAAGCGGCCGACAGGTTCGACCCAGATCGCTCGGCAGGTGCAGTTCCGACACGGACTGGTCGCTGTGCCGTGTCATCGGTCTGGGCGGCTGCTGTACCCTGCGCAAGACTCAAGCATGGAGCGAGCAGAGCGAGTGTGCAGCAGCGCACGATGTATCGATTCAAGAAAATTGTGTGGCTATTGTTCTGGCCTTTGTTGCTCACTCTTGCACCTCGTATCAAAAAGGATTTTCTGTTGCTAAATTCGATTGTGAAAGTCCCTCCTGGTTCGGTCGCACAAGCCAATGTCGCTGCCGCTTGTCAGATGCGGGCTTGATGTCTTCTGAGAAAGTGAGACGCCGTAACAGGCCGGCGGGCCGTGTCGGGTCCGAGCGCTAGCCAGGCGCTGGCAGCCCTGTCACAAGATTGAGCAGCATTGCATGGGGGGTGGCGCACGGGGAGAACCGAAGGGTTGGGTCGCGAGCGGCAGCTCCATCGGCCGGCTTCAGTGTCTGACTTGTGTGACGCGGCCGCTGCGAGCGCTGGCCGCGGGGGTGCAATCGGACTCTACCGGTACAGGCTTTATGCAAGGACACAGGCCCTTCTACATGGATCAGCCACATGCTGGCACCGATGTTGCAGTGGTGAAGGTCGATTTGCGGCGACGCAATTCAAGCGGGGCCTTGGCCCATCGACTCACTCACCACTGGGAGAAGTTTTTATGAAGTTCACACGTATCGCCTCGGCCATCGTCTTAGCCTATGGGCTGAGCTCGGCCGCCATGGCGCAGGTCGCCAGCACGCAAAACACCGACGGCGGTAGCACCAGCAGCATGAGTACCGCGCTGACGGACAACTCTAACCGCAGCACCAACACGGACAGCTCAAACAGCAGCACCACAGCAACGGACAACTCCAACCGCAGCTCTTCGACGGCAGATAACTCCAACCGCAGCACCACAGCAACGGACAGCTCCAACCGCAGTACCACGGCGACAGACAACTCCAACCGCAGCAGGCTGACGGACAACTCTAACCGCAGTACCACCGCGACGGATAACTCCAACAGTAGCACCAACACAGCCAATAACACCACCAGTTCGGCCGCCACGACCAGTACCACGACGACGACGACGACCACCAGCGACAACAGTGAGACCAGCCAGAATAAAAATTCTGGTGCCGCGAGCGCCGGCGGGGAACGGTCGGCAGCATTGAACAATGGCTCGACCGGGACATTCAGCAGCGCCTTCAACACCTC
>CANHGF010000177.1 GCA_947460065.1 Comamonadaceae bacterium | reverse complement strand
TGTCGAGCTCGGCCTCAATCACCAGACCCTTGGCCATGGCGTCGATGGGCGCACGCAACTCCAGCACCTCGGCCTGCAGCAGAACCTGCTCGAGTAAGTTGTCAACGCCCTGACCTGTTTTGGCCGAAACCGACACAAAGGGCGAGTCGCCGCCGAACTCCTCAGGCACCACCTCTTCAGCGACCAGCTCGCTCTTGACCCGGTCGAGGTTGGCATCGGGCTTGTCGATCTTGTTGATCGCCACCACGATGGGCACCCCAGCAGCCTTGGCATGTTTGATCGCCTCTTTGGTCTGCGGCATGACGCCGTCGTCGGCCGCCACCACCAAAATCACGATGTCGGTGGCCTGCGCGCCCCTGGCCCGCATGGCAGTGAACGCCTCGTGGCCCGGGGTGTCGAGGAAGGAGATCATGCCGCGTGGCGTCTCCACATGGTAGGCACCAATGTGCTGGGTAATGCCGCCGGCTTCGCCCGCTGCCACTTTGGCACGGCGAATGTAGTCGAGCAGCGAGGTTTTGCCATGGTCTACGTGACCCATGACGGTGACCACCGGCGCCCTGGCCACAGCCTCGGATTCCTGGCCTTGTACATCTTCGGCGGTGAAGGCTTCGGGATCGTCCAGCGCTGCGGTGACCGCTTTGTGGCCCATTTCCTCAACCACGATCATCGCGGTATCTTGGTCCAGCGGCTGGTTGATGGTGGCCAATTGACCGAGCTTCATCAGGTGCTTGATGACCTCGGACGACTTGATGCTCATCTTGTGGGCCAGCTCGCCGACCGTGATGGTCTCCGGCACATGCACCTCCAGCACCTTGAATTCGGCAGGTGCTGCAAAGCTGGTCTCGGACCGCGAGTCCCGATCGCCCCGGCGACCGCCTCTGGGGCCGGCGCGCCAGCTGCCCCGACCGGGCACTGCCGCAGCGCCTCGGGTCTTGATTTCCTTTTTCTTGGCCGCGTCATCCTTCCAGGTGGAGGACAGGTTTTCGGACTTTACCTCCTTGCGAACGCCGGCTGGCGCTGGTGCAGCGGCTGCGCCTGCAGCGGGCTTGGCCGGCGTGCCAGGTGCTTGTGCGGGCTTGTGCAGAGTGCCCTTCATCGCGGCCTTGGCGACTTCGGGCGGCGGCGCGCTGATCACCCGTTTGGGTGCATTGAGCATGGCGCGGATGCTTGCCGCTTCGGCTTCCGCCTTACGGCGGCGCTCCTGAAGGTCATGGGCGCGAGCAGCCTCGGCCTGAAACTCGGCTTGCGCCTTGGCCTTGGCGGTAGCCGCATCGGCGGCATCGGTGGCGGCCTTGACCGCAGCCTGCTCAGCCTTGGCGGTCGCAGCTTCGGCAGAAATCGGGGGCGCCGCCTCGGCAGCCTTGGCTTCTTCGGCGGCGCGCGACTCCTGCGCCGCTTTTTCCTGAGCCAGACGCTCGCGCTCGCGCGTTTCCTGCTCTTCGCGTTGGCGGCGCTTTTCGGCCAGGTCTTCTTCCTGAAGGCGCAGCAATTGCGCCTGACGGCGGGCTTCTTCCTCGCGCCGCGCCAGTTCGGCCGGATCTATGACGGGCGCCGCCGGCGCTGCAGCAGGAGCTGGAACGGGCGCTGGCTCAGGGGTGAGGGCTTCATCGGCCGGCGCCTCGATACCGTCATCGCGCTTGATGAAGGTGCGCTTCTTGCGCACCTCCACCTGGATCGTGCGTGCCTTGCCGGTCGAGTCGGCTTGTTTGATTTCCGTGGTCGATTTCTTGACCAGGGTGATCTTCTTGCGCTCGGGGGTGGCTGTCCCGTGGCTGGCCTGCAGATAACTGAGCAGCTTTTGCTTGTCGGACTCCGACAGCGTGTCGGAGGCAGTCTTCTTGGCTAAGCCTGCACTGCTCAATTGCTCAAGCAGCTGCGCGGTGGGTTTATTGAGTTCCGCTGCGAATTCAGCGACGGTGATAGTACTGGACATAGTTGGGATTCCCGGCCTCCATGATCATTGCGCTTGCACTGCGGACTCATCGGCAAACCAATGAGCGCGCGCTGTCATGATCAGGACCTTGGCCTCCTCGGGCGTCTGGCCGGTGATCTCGGTGAGTTCGTCGACGGCCAGATCAGCCAGGTCGTCGCGGGTATGTACGCCAGCCTTGGTGAGGTTGGCAATCAGTTCGGGCGTGAGGCCGTCAACGTCGCGCAGGTTTTGCGACACCTCTTCGACATTTTCCTCCCGGGCGATTTCCATGGTCAGCAGCGCATCCTTGGCTCGGTTGCGCAGCTCGTTGATGGTGTCTTCGTCGAAGGATTCGATCTCGAGCATCTCCTGTAGCGGCACATACGCCACCTCTTCCAGGCTGTTGAAGCCTTCGGCGATCAGGATGTCGGCGATTTCCTCGTCGACGTCGAGCTTGTCCATGAAGAGCTTGCGCGCAGAATCGGTTTCGCTGGCCTGCTTTTGCGCCGACTCGTCGGCGGTCATGATGTTGATCTTCCAGCCCGTCAGCTCTGAGGCCAGGCGCACATTCTGGCCACCGCGGCCAATGGAAATGGCCAGATTCTCTTCATCAACCACCACATCCATTGCGTGCTTTTCTTCGTCGACCACAATGGATTGCACATTGGCCGGTGCCAGAGCCCCGATCACAAACTGAGCCGGATCTTCGCTCCAAAGCACGATATCGACCCGCTCGCCGGCCAATTCGTTGGTGACCGCATTAACGCGGGTGCCACGCACACCGACGCAGGTACCGATGGGGTCGACCCGCTTATCGTGCGAGAGCACGGCGATTTTTGCGCGTGAACCTGCGTCGCGGGCGCAGGATTTGATTTCCAGCAAGCCCTGCTCGATTTCCGGAACTTCCTGGCGGAACAGGTCGATCATGAACTCGGGCGCGGTGCGTGAAAGCAGGATGGGGGCGCCGCGCAATGTGGCGTCTACCGACATGATGATGGCTCGCACCCGATCGCCGGAGCGCAGGTTTTCCTTGGGGATCATGTCGCTGCGGCGCAGCCGGCCTTCGACCCGGCCAGACTCAACAATGATGTCGCCCTTGTCCATGCGCTTGACGGTACCGACAAAGATCTTCTCGCCGCGCGACATGAAGTCATTGAGCAGCATCTCGCGCTCGGCGTCACGGATCTTTTGCAAGATCACCTGCTTGGCCGCCTGCGCGCCAATACGGCCTATGGGCAGGCTGTCGACCGGCTTTTCGATGTAGTCACCCTCTTCGATGTCGGAGAGTTCCTCGCGTGCATCGCTGAGCAGCTCTTCGCCCTCGGGGTTTTGCAAGCCGGCTTCGTCGGGCACCACCAGCCAGCGCCGGAAGGTCTCGTAGTTGCCGCTGTCGCGGTCAACCGAGACGCGGATGTCCGTGCCTTCGGGGTAGACCTTCTTGGTGGCCGAAGCCAGGGCCAATTCGACCGCCCCAAAAACCACATCACGCTCGACGTTCTTCTCACGCGAGATCGCATCGACCAACATCAACAGTTCGCGATTCATGTCACACGCCTGCCTTTCCTCTTGACTCAAAATCTTCGTTGACCGAGGGCGTCTTGCTACGACGCCCCTTGAAATCCACCACCGGCGCCAAGCGCGCCTGCGCTACGTCTTCCAGCAGGAAGTCCAGCGCCAACAAGGGCGCTAGCACCTTCTTCTTGGCCGGCTTGTGTCCCGGCTTGGCCGGCGCCTCATCCGACCAGAGCAACTGCCAGCCTTGCTCGTTGCGCGCCAGTTGCCCGCGGAACTTCTTCCGGTTGGCAGCCACCCCTGAACCCGCTCCGGCACCGATCGGCGCCTTGAGCGTCAGGTCGATCAGCTCGCCCTCAAAACGCTCGAAATCCTGCTGCCCCTTGAGCGGGCGATCGATGCCGGGGGAGCTGACCTCCAGCCGGGCATAGTCAATGCCCTCGACCTCCAGCACGAATTGCAACTGCCGGGTGACCCGCTCGCAGTCCTCGGCGTTGATAAAGCGCTCGGAGCCGGCCGTCCAAGGCCAATCGATGGTCACGCGCAGCAAACCGCCGCCGGTTCGCTCGATATCGACCAACTGATAACCCAGGCCACCGACCACCTGCTCTACCGCCTCGTGAAGCGCCATCTCGCCGCCACCTCGCTCTTGCCATCTAAGGGATGTCTTGCCGCCAAAGTTCAGGCTCAGACCCTTAGGGGCCCATCAGAGGCCCATGAGAGGCTCCAGCAGGAGCACCTCAGGCAGCACCTTAAGCAGCAAAAACAAACGACCAAAAAAAATGGGCGGTTAAAACCCGCCCATTTGGTCGTGAAGCGGCGATTGTAGCCTATTTCAGTGGGCCTGCACAGGGGAAATGCCCAAAAAACAGGCAGTACCCCCTCGGCCTGCGAGGAAGAGCTCGGTGCAGTGGCGCGCCCGGCTCAGATGGACTCCACCAGCATGCGGGTATAGGGGTGCTGAGGCTGGCGCAGCACCTCAAGGGCCGGCCCCTGCTCGACCACCTGGCCGTCCTTCATGACCATCACCTCGTGAGCCATGGCCTCGATCACCTGCACATCATGGGTGATGAGCAAATAGCTCAGTCCGCGTTCGGCTTGCAGGCGCTGCAGCAAAGCCAGCACCTGCTGTTGCACGGTGACGTCCAGGGCACTGGTGGGCTCGTCGAGCACCATCAATCGCGGCTCGACCACCAGCGCTCGCGCAATCGCGATGCGCTGTCGCTGCCCGCCCGAAAACTCATGGGGATAGCGCTGCAATAAGCCCGGGAATAATGCTTCGGTCAGCCCCACCTCCGAGAGCGTCTGCCCCACTTGTTCTCGACGCTGTTGGGCGTTGAGCTGCGGGTGGTGTATTCGCAGACCCTCCCCCACGATCTCCTCCAGCGTCATGCGCGGCGACAAGGATGAAAACGGGTCCTGAAACACCACCTGAACCTGCCGTCGCAAGGCTTTTTTTGCAGCAGCATCGGCGTCCCAACTGCCCTGCCCCAGCCTGAGTTCTCCGGCGTCGTAGGGCTGTAGGCCCAGCAGCGCCAGGGCCAGGGTGGACTTGCCTGAACCCGATTCGCCCACCACGCCCAGGGTGCGGCCCGGGGCGATCGTCACATCGGCCCCTTGCACCGCCACGAATCGGCCCGAGCTGAACCAGCCGCGCCAGCCCGGCCTGGCCACCGGGTAGCTGACCCGCAGCCCGCGGGCGCGCAGCCAGGGTTCGGCGGCCGGCGGCTCGCTGAGCTTGCGCTGGGGCCGGCTGGCCAGCAACTGGCGGGTGTAGCTGTGCTGCGGCTGGGCGAACACTGTCCCGACCGGGCCCTGCTCGACGATCTGCCCTTTCTCCATGACCGCCACCCGGTCGGCGAAACGACGCACCAGGTTCAGGTCGTGGGTGATCAGCATCACCGCCATACCGTACTGCGTCTGCAACTGCCCCAGCAGCTCAAGGATCTGCCCCCGCAGGCTCACGTCCAGGGCGGTGGTCGGCTCGTCGGCCAGCAGCAAGCGCGGCCGGCAGGCCAGCGCCATGGCAATCATGGCGCGCTGGCGCTGGCCGCCCGAGAGTTGGTGCGCAAAAGAGCGGGCGCGACGCGCTGGCTCGGCGATGCCGGTCTGCGCAAGCGTCTCAATCGCCGCGTCCCAGGCCTGGCTGCGGCTCAAGCCCTGCTTGAGTTGCAGCACCTCGGCAATCTGATCTCCGATCGAAAACAGCGGGTTGAGCGCGGTCATCGGCTCCTGAAAGATCATGACAATCTCGCTGCCCCGCAGGCCCCTGAGTTGCTGCTCGCTCAGGGCCAGCAGGTCCTGCGCCGGCCCCTGGTCCATTTGCAACAGGGCCTGGCCGCTGACTCGTGCGCCCTGGTCCAAGCCCAGCAGACCCACCGCGGTGACGGTCTTGCCAGATCCATACACACCCACCACGTCC
>CANHGF010000176.1 GCA_947460065.1 Comamonadaceae bacterium | reverse complement strand
TCGGTGTAAGCGCCTTCGGTCAGATCGACCACCTTGACCACTTCAATAAGGCGGTTGAGGTGCTTGGTGATCTGTTCAATGATGTCGTCCGAGCCAGTGGTCTGCAGGGTCATGCGAGACAGGCTCGGGTCCTCGGTGGGAGCAACAGTCAGCGACTCGATGTTGTAGCCACGGGCCGAGAAAAGGCCTACCACCCGGGAAAGAGCGCCGGGCTCGTTTTCAAGCAAAACGGCAATGATGTGTTTCATATCAGCTTCCTCATTTGCCCTGCCCTCCCCCACGCACGGTAATGCGCAGACTTGGCAGACCATAGATTCGTCAATCAAAGAGGCCCGGGCATTTCATAGCCGAGCCGGATTCCCGATACAGCGACTGGATGCGCAGTTCAGAGGTCTTCGCTGCCCAGCAGCATTTCGGTGATGCCCTTGCCGGCCTGCACCATCGGGAAGACGTTTTCCGTCGGGTCAGTGCGAAAGTCCATGAACACGGTGCGGTCCTTGAGCTTGCGCGCCTCCCGCAGGGCCGGCTCCACATCTTGAGGACGCTCGATCAGCATCCCGACATGGCCGTAGGCTTCTGCGAGTTTGACGAAATTGGGCAGGGCATCCATGTAGCTGTGGCTGTAGCGGCCGGAATATTCGATCTCCTGCCACTGGCGCACCATGCCCAGGTACCGGTTGTTGAGCGAGAGCACCTTGATCGGCGTGTTGTACTGCAGGCAGGTGGAGAGCTCCTGTATGCACATTTGCACCGAGCCTTCGCCCGTGACGCAGTAGACCTCGCTGTCCGGCTTGGCCAGCTTGATGCCCATGGCATAAGGAATACCCACGCCCATGGTGCCAAGGCCGCCGGAGTTGATCCAGCGGCGCGGCTGGTCAAACTTATAGAACTGGGCTGCCCACATCTGATGCTGACCGACGTCGGAGGTCACATAGGCGTCGACATCATGGGTCATGTTCCAGAGGGTTTCGATCACCATCTGCGGCTTGATCACATCCTTGTTGCCGCGGTCGTACTTGAGGCAGTCGCGGCTGCGCCAGCCTTCGATGGTCTGCCACCACTGCTGCAGCGCCTGCGCATCGGGCTTGAGGCCAGACTCGCGGATCATGGTCAGCAGTTCGGTGAGCACGTCCTTGACGTCACCGACGATGGGCACGTCGACCTTGACGCGCTTGGAGATGCTCGAGGGATCAATGTCGATATGGATGATCTTGCGCTCGTTCTGCGCAAAATGCTTGGGATTGCCGATCACCCGGTCGTCAAAACGTGCGCCGATGGCAATCAGCACATCGCAGTTCTGCATCGCGTTATTGGCCTCGATGGTGCCGTGCATGCCCAGCATGCCCAAGAACTTGGGGTCGGTCGCAGGATATGCACCCAAGCCCATCAGCGTATTGGTGCAGGGGTAGCCCAGCATATCCACCAGCGTGCGCAGCTCTTGCGAAGCGTTGGACAAAAGCACGCCGCCGCCGCTATAGATATAGGGGCGCTTGGCCCCCATGAGCAGTTGCAAGGCCTTGCGGATCTGACCACCGTGGCCCTTGCGCACCGGGTTGTAGCTGCGCATCTCGACCGTCTCGGGATATTCGTAGACACACTTCTTGAGGGAGACGTCCTTGGGAATGTCGACTACCACAGGACCGGGCCGGCCTGAGCGGGCGATGTGGAAGGCCTTTTTCATGACCCCGGCCAGCTCGCGCACATCCTTGACCAGGAAGTTGTGCTTGACGATGGGCCGGGTGATGCCCACCGTGTCACACTCCTGAAAGGCATCAAGGCCGATGGCAGCGGTCGGCACCTGCCCGGTGATGATCACCATGGGGATGCTGTCCATATAGGCCGTGGCAATCCCGGTCACCGCGTTGGTCACGCCAGGGCCGGATGTCACAAGCGCTACGCCCACCTCGCCAGTGGCACGCGCATATCCGTCAGCCGCATGGACCGCCGCCTGCTCGTGGCGTACCAGCACATGCTGCATCTTGTCCTGCTTGTACAGGGCGTCGTAGATGTAGAGGACGGCGCCACCGGGGTAGCCCCAGATGAACTCAACCTTTTCCTCAATGAGCGAGCGCACGAGGATTTCGGCGCCCATGATTTCGGTGTCTTTGGGGGTGGCAGCAGCGGCGCTGGCCAGTTCCGCCTTGGAGATTTCCATGATAAACCTTTGCGATTTTCTCTGACGAAAAACCTTCGGTGCCCCTCAGAACACCCTTGTGGGGCGGCTTCGGAACTTAAGGCCTGAGACCATGGGCCCGATCTGATGATCGGCCGAATCCAGACCCGTTTGCCTGATTGACAGAACCGTAGATTATGACATTAAAAACCGCTCACTTATTGAGCACTGTCAGCAGGCTCAGGGTCGACGCAAGCTCAATGAGATAATCGCCTCAGCGTCATCGACACCCCAAAAGAGCCAGCCACCCAAGGCAAGCTGGCTTGAATTCAGCGCGCCAGCAAACACCCTATCTTGGCCACCGAAAAAGAACTGTCCGACTTTCTTCGCAGTGTGGAGCGGCGCGCCTTCAAGCGCAGCTTCTACCAGGTCAGGAACGAAGAATCGGCGCTGGATATCGTGCAAGACAGCATGATGAAGTTGAGTCAGCACTACGGCGACAAGCCCCCGGCCGAACTGCCCATGCTTTTTCAGCGTATCCTGACCAATACCATTTTGGACTGGTTCAGGCGGCAAAAGACCCAGCACGCCCTGATCAGCAATCTGAGCGATCTGGGCACAGCCGGGAATGAGGACGACGATCCGCTGGAAATGCTGGAAGACCTGCTGGGCCATGAAGGGACGGAAAGTGCCCAAGACTCGCTGGAACGATCACAAACCCTGAAAATCCTGGAATCCTCGATCATGGAACTGCCGGCGCGTCAACGCGAAGCCTTCCTCATGCGTTATTGGGAGGATATGGACCTGGCTGAGACAGCCGCGGTCATGGGCTGTTCCCAGGGCAGTGTCAAAACGCACTGTTTCAGGGCAGTACAGGCGCTCAGCCAAGCCTTGAGGGCCAAAGGATTTTTGCAATGAACCAGAAAAATCGACAATTAGAGCTGCTCATGGACCGGCAGGGTATGAGCTTGGCCGGTCAGCTCAATGCAGGAGCCGCTGGGCTGCCCCATGATGTAACCGAGCGCCTGCGGGCGGCCCGCGAGCGTGCCCTGGCCAGCCGCAAGGTCGAGGTGAGCCGCCCCGTCGCGGTGGCAAGCCGCGGCGGTGAACTCAGCCTGACCTGGGGCGGCGAAGAGCAGATGGGCTGGTTCGGGCGACTGAGCTCCACACTGGCACTGTGCCTGCTGGTGTTTGGCATGCTGGGCATCAACGAAGCCCAAAGCGAGATGCGCGCCCGCGAACTGGCCGAGGTCGATGTGGCCTTGCTCACTGACGAGCTGCCGCCGGCAGCCTTTGCAGACTCCGGCTTCCTGCAGTTTCTGCAGTCCGACGAACTTTGAAGCTGACCAAGGCCATGAGCTTGCACGCCTGCAGCCCATCCAAAGTCAGCGCCCGAGGCGCCTGGCTTGGTTTGCTGGTCACGTTGCTGAGCCTCGGCGCATGGGCTCAGTCTCCTGGGTCGCTTGCGCCGCAGAGTCCAGCGACGGTTAAAAAATCCGATGCAAAATCTTCTGGCTGGAGTCGCCTCAGCCCTGCCGAACAGCAGGCCTTGGCGCCTCTGGCCTCAAGTTGGCCCAGCATGAACCCGGCGCAACAGCGCAAATGGTTGGAGGTTTCACGTAATTTTTCTTCGTTGCCACAAACCGAGCAGGCCAAGATGCAGCAGCGCATGCGCGAATGGGCCGCTTTAAGCCCACAGGAGCGCGCGCAAGCCCGACTGAACTTTGGCAAGACGGCCGAAGTTGCGCGAGAGCTTAGCCCGGCCGAAAAGCTGGCCAAGTGGCAGGCTTACCAAGCTTTGCCACCCGAGCAGCGCCGAAAGCTGGCCGAGCAGGCCAAGGCCACGCCCCAGCGCGCCGCACCGGCCGTACAACCGGTGCCTGCGCAAAAACTCGCTGTTGTGCCAGCGCTGAACACCGCCAAGGCGACAAAACCCGCCGAAACCCAGGGTGAGTCTGCTGAAGCTGCCGAAGGCTCGAGCAGCCAGTAGACTTCGTCCCGCACGCGCGCTGGCAACCCAAACGTCGGCCGGCATTGAAAAACCGCCGCTTTGGCCACCCCGAACACGCCCTCCGTGAGCTCAGAACCTGCACCAACTCCGTCCATCCTGCGCCGCCTGGCCTGCTGGTGTTATGAAGGCATACTGCTCTTCGGCGTGGTGTTCATCGCCGACTACCTGTTCAGCACGCTGAGCCAGACCCGGCATGCGCTGGAAAATCGCCACCCGCAACAAGCCTTCCTTTTCCTGGTGCTGGGCATTTACTTTGTCTGGTTTTGGGCCCGGGGCCAAACCCTGGCGATGAAAACCTGGCACATCCGGGTGGTCCGGCGAGATGGCGGGCCGCTGACCCAGATACAGGCTCTGACGCGCTATCTGCTGAGCTGGCTTTGGTTTCTGCCTCCCTTGGGGCTGGTCTGGCTGCTGGACTTGGACGCCCGGTTTTCCCTGCTCGTCATGATCGTCTGGGTCATTTTCTGGTCGGCCTCGGCCAGGCTGCACAAGGACAGACAGTTCCCGCACGATGTGCTGGCGCGCACCCGCCTGATCAGCTCCGTGCAAGATCAGGCTGCGGTACGCAAAATCATGTGACCGAGCCAACAGTAGCCCAAGCACTGATCGCCAATGACGCAGATTGAAGACGCTGCCCGGGAGCACAAGCGCCGCAGGGGCCTGGAGAGATGGCGGCATGCCCTCACCTACTCCCTGGCGGGCCTTCGCACAGCCTGGGCCCAGGCGGCCTTCAGGATGGAGATCTTCATAGCCGCCCTTGCGCTGCCCGCTTCCTTCTGGCTCGGACAGGGTTGGGTAGAGATCAGCCTGCTGGCCGGTTCTGTGATGCTGGTGCTGATTGTCGAATTGCTCAACACCGGCCTTGAAGCAGCAGTAGATCGGATCGATCGGTCCTGGCATGACCTGTCCAAGCAAGCCAAAGATGTGGGCAGCGCCGCCGTCTTGCTCAGCCTGCTGCTTTGCATCGCCGTTTGGATTAGCGCCCTCTGGGCGCGCTGGGGATGAGAATGAATTTTTCGGTGGCTGTTTATTGCGGTTCTCGGCCCGGCCTGGACCCAGCCTGGGCTGAGCAGGCCCGGATCGTGGGACGCTGGATCGCACTGCATGGTGGCCGCCTGGTCTACGGCGGCGGCCACAACGGACTGATGGGCATCGTCGCCGACGCAGCGCTGGAAGCCGGCGCTCAGGTGCTCGGCGTGATTCCTCAGGCTCTGGTCGAGAAGGAATACGCCCACCGCGGCTGCACCGAGCTGCGCATCGTGCAGACCATGCATGAGCGCAAGCGCATCATGGCCAAAGAGGCCGACGCATTTTTGGCCCTACCCGGCGGGATCGGTACTCTGGAGGAGTTTTTTGAGGTCTGGACCTGGCGTCAACTGGGCTACCACAATAAGCCGGTGGGCCTGCTCAACCACAAGGGCCACTATGACGGGCTGCTGCGCTTCATGGAGCACACGGTCGCCCAGGAATTCATGGGTCCCTGGCAAATGAGCCTGATCGAGGTGGGTGATGAGCCCGAGAGCCTGCTCAGGTCCCTGGTGCAATCGGCCGGCTTGAGCAGGGCGGCCGGACTCGATCAAATCTGAACCTAGAAACGACTCAAACTGCCGACTCGTCCTGCTCGCCGGTACGTATGCGAACCACACGCTCGACCGCCGTCACGAAAATCTTGCCATCGCCGATTTTGCCGGCGCGCGCGGCCAGGAGGCCGAAGCCCATTTTCAGGCTTGGCTAGAGGCATCACGGTTCCCTTATTTCTATATCGACCAGAGCGTTTCCACC
>CANHGF010000175.1 GCA_947460065.1 Comamonadaceae bacterium | reverse complement strand
GCGCAAATTATGGCACCGTTGGGCGGGGTTTTGGCTCGGTTTTGGCTTGGTTTTGGGCCCCGTTGTCGAGCGAACCCGCTCTGAGCCCCCTTCAATTCCCCCTTGGGGCCTGGGGCACTTGCAATCTGGAGGCGGCCGGCGCATGATGGTCCTGAGAGTGCTTCCCCTGCGGCCGGCTGTGCTGGCGGCCTTGTGTCCATCTCCCTATGACAAGGAGCTCTTCATGAATCTGACGATCAGCGGCCACCACCTGGAAGTCACCCCAGCCCTGCGGGACTATGTGACCAGTAAGCTCGATCGGATTGCCCGCCACTTCGACCAGGTGGTCGATATGCGTGTGCTGCTGACGGTAGACAACATGAAGGAAAAGGACCTGAGGCAGCGCGCCGAGTGCAATTTGCATGTCAAAGGCCGGGATTTATTCGCCGAAAGTTCTCATTTCGACCTCTATGCGGCCATCGACGAGCTGGCCGACAAGCTCGACCGGCAGGTCGGCCGCCACAAGACCCGGATCCAAGATCACCACCATGTCTCGGTCAAGCGCCAGGCCGATGAGGTGGCCCCCGGCGCCTGAAGGCCGGTCTGGACTGTGGCGGGCCTGCGGCTGCGGCAGGCCTTTTTTGGGTCTCGGTTGATGGTCGCTGGTTTGCCGTGTGCATAATTGCGCCACATTTGCCATGAACCGCCTTTCCCAGATCCTGCCGGCCAGCCAGGTCCTCGTCGGCATCGAGGCCACCAGTAAAAAGCGCGCTTTTGAGGAGGCGGGCTTGCTGTTTGAGAATCAGCATGGGCTCAACCGGGCGCTGATCACCGACAGCCTGTTTGCCCGTGAGCGCCTGGGCTCGACCGGCCTGGGCCACGGCGTGGCCATTCCGCATGGTCGGATCAAGGGGCTGAAGTCCCCGATGGCGGCCGTCTTCCGCTTGAGCGCGCCCATAGGTTTTGACGCGCCTGATGAGCAGCCGGTACGCCTGCTGATTTTTTTGCTGGTGCCAGAAGCGGCCACGCAGAAGCACTTGGAAATCCTCTCCGAAATTGCTGAGCTTCTCAGTGATGCGCCATTGAGGGAGCAGATCATGGGCTGCGGTGACGCCAGCGAGCTCCATGGCCTGGTGGCGGCCTGGCGGTCTGCGCATACCCAGCCATGAGCCAGGGCTGCACCGCGTGAAACCCACCGTCGTTAGCGCAGACGTCCTGTTCGAGGACCATCGCCAGTCGCTCAAATGGCAATGGGTGGCCGGCCTGGGCGCTTCCGAGCGGCGGTTTGACGAGGTGGCCGTCCGCGCCGCCCGCTCCGGTGCCGATCTGGTGGGCTACCTGAACTACATCCACCCCTATCGGGTGCAGATCCTGGGCGAGCGCGAGGTGGCGTACCTCACCAAGGCCAGCGTTGAAGACTGCAGCCGGCGCATCAACCGCATCATCACCCTGGAGCCGCCGGTGCTGGTGGTGGCCGATGGCCAGAGCGCACCGGACATGCTCATTTCCATGTGCGAGCGCGCGAATTTACCGCTGTTTGCCACACCCGAGTCGGCCGCCTTCGTCATCGACGTGCTGCGGGCCTATCTGTCCAAACATTTCGCCGACCGTACCTCCATGCACGGCGTGTTCATGGACATTCTGGGCCTGGGCGTGATGATCACCGGCGAATCGGGCTTGGGCAAGAGTGAGTTGGGGCTGGAGTTGATCTCGCGCGGCCACGGCTTGGTGGCCGACGATGCGGTAGACCTCTACCGCATCAACCAAACCACCATTGAGGGCCGCTGCCCCGAACTGTTGCGCAACTTGCTGGAGGTGCGTGGCATCGGCCTGCTCGATATCAAGGCCATCTTTGGCGAGACGGCGGTGCGCCGCAAGATGCGGCTCAAGCTCATCGTGCACCTGGTTCGTCGTGAGACGCTTGAGCGTGACTACGACCGCATCCCGTATGAACCCCTGATGCAGGACATCCTGGGCATAGCGGTGCGCAAGGTGGTGATCCAGGTGGAGGCTGGCCGCAATATTGCCGTGCTGGTCGAGGCGGCGGTTCGCAATGCGATCTTGCAGCTGCGCGGCATCAACACCTACGAGGAATTCGTTGAACGCCACCGCCGCGCGATGGACAGCGGCGACTGACAGCGATCAGCTGGGACGCGCGCTCGCCGGCTGGGCTGGCAGCGGACGGTGAGGGCACTGCGGCTTGGTGCAGCTGGCATAGATGGCCAGCGAATGATCGGCGATTTCAAAGCCTTTGGCTTGTGCCACCGCTTGCTGGCGCTGCTCGATCTCGGCGTCGTAGAACTCTTCCACCCGGCCGCAGTCCAGGCAGACCAGATGGTCGTGGTGCTTGCCTTCGTCGATTTCATAGACCGCCTTGCCCGACTCGAAGTTGCTGCGCTTGAGCAGGCCGGCCTGCTCGAACTGTGTCAGCACCCGGTAGACGGTGGCCAGCCCGATGTCCGAGCGCTCTTCGAGCAGCACCCTGAACACGTCTTCAGCCGTCATGTGACGTTGGCGACCTTTCTGGAAGATCTCCAGAATCTTCAGGCGCGGCAAGGTGGCTTTCAGGCCGGTGCTTTTGAGTTCGTCAATATTGTTCATGATGGGCACCTGCAGGCGGCGGCCTGTGCGTCGCGGGCCCTGTTGTGAGGCTGGGTCGCTACAATGAACTGATCATATCTTTCCCTGAAATTCCATGCCTGAGCGTCAACGCATTTTCCTGCTGACCGCCTTGCTGGCCGCTGTATCTGCCGGGCTGGCTGGCTGTAGCTCCGGCGCCAGCGTGCTGAGCCAGCCGGCGCAGTGGCTGACCCCTTACCGCAACGATGTGGTGCAGGGCAACTTCATCGCCAGTGAGCAGGTCGGCCAGCTCAAAGCGGGCATGTCGCGCCTGCAGGTGCGTAACTTGTTGGGCACACCCCTGGTCTCCAGCCTGTTTCATGCCGATCGCTGGGACTATGTTTTCAGCTTCAAGCGCGGCGGCGGGGATACCAAGTTGTACCGCTATTCGGTGTTTTTCCAGGGTGATGCGCTGACCCGGTTTGCGGGCGATGCCATGCCCAGCGAGTCCGAGTTTCTCGCCCAGCTCGACGTCAAGCGCAAGCTCGGTGCGGTGCCGCCTTTGCAGGCCACGCCCGAACAGCTGCAGGCCGCGCAGCCGGCCAAGCCGGCCCGGCCATCTGCAGTCAGTGCACCCGCCGCGCCAGCGCCCACCAACTACCCGCCTCTGGAGGCTGACAAGCCATGAGTGCAAACCTTGCCGCCGACGCGGCCTTGAAGGTGGTGGTCGCCGGTGCCAGCGGCCGCATGGGCCAGATGCTGGTGCAGGCGGTGCTCGAGGC
Source organism: Comamonadaceae bacterium (assembly GCA_947460065.1). GTDB lineage: Bacteria > Pseudomonadota > Gammaproteobacteria > Burkholderiales > Burkholderiaceae_C > Polaromonas. The sequence goes on along the minus strand of CANHGF010000175.1, from coordinate 2,652 downwards.
GGGCGACCTGCGCCTGAGCGGCGCGCTCGATGTGGCCGGCAGCGCGCAACTGGGGCTCGACGCCGCGCAAGGCCTGGGCCGGCCCGCTTGCGGTGCGCTCATCACCAGCGATCTGCGCCAGGGCCTCCAAGGCGGCCAGGTGCTGATCGACTTTACCCGGCCCGAAGGCACCATGGCCCATCTGGCGGTCTGCCGCGAGCTGGGCGTCCAATTGGTCATAGGCACCACCGGCTTTACCGAGGCGCAAAAGGAGCAAATTGCTGAGGCCGGCCGCGACATTGCCATCGTGATGGCGCCCAATATGAGCGTCGGCGTGAACGTCACGCTCAAGCTCCTGGAAATGGCGGCCAAGGCGCTGGCCACCGGCTACGACATCGAGATCATCGAGGCGCACCACCGCCACAAGGTGGATGCGCCTTCGGGCACTGCGCTCAAGATGGGCGAGGTGATCGCCCAGGCCATAGGCCGTGACCTCAAGGACTGTGCGGTGTACGAGCGTTATGGCCACACTGGTGAGCGCGACCCCTCGACCATCGGCTTTTCTACCATCCGCGGCGGCGACATCGTTGGCGACCATACGGTGCTGTTTGCCGGCACCGGCGAGCGCATAGAGATCACCCACAAGTCGGCCAGCCGCGCCACCTATGCGCAGGGCAGTTTGCGCGCCGCCCGTTTTCTGGCCGGTCGCCAGAGCGGCCTGTACGACATGTTCGACGTGCTCGGCCTGCGCTAGGCGGGGCTCCCCCATGATGCTCAGCGAAGGCGATGTGGTCAGCCGCGGTGTGGCTGTAGCGCTTTTGCTGATGTCGGTGGCCAGCTGGGTCATCATCCTCTGGAAAACCTGGCTTTTGGGCCGCCTGGGGCCGGCCTTGCCGCGCAGCATTGCCGCCTTCTGGCAGGCGCCCTCGCTGGCGCAGGCGCTGCAGCGGGTACCCGCCTTGGACCCGCAGGCTTTGCTGGCGCCGCTGCTGCAGGCAGCTCAGGCCCCCCTGGCCGGCACGCTGGCCGGTGCGGGCGATGCACGGGCCCGCCTGACCCGCGTCTTGCGCGATGGCCTGCAGGCCAGCAGCGCGCGTCTGCAATATGGCCAGGTGTTGTTGGCCACCGTCGGTACCACCGCGCCCTTTGTGGGCCTGCTGGGCACGGTCTGGGGCATCTACCATGCGCTCAGTGGCATGGCCAGCAGTGGCCAGCTCACCATCGACCTGGTGGCTGGACCGGTGGGCGAGGCCTTGATCATGACCGCTGCCGGCCTGGCAGTGGCGATCCCGGCGGTGCTGGCCTACAACATCATGGGCCGGCGCATCGTCCGCCTTGAGGCCGAGCTCGAGGGCTTTGCCCACGACCTGCGCGAGCTGCTGTTGCAGCCCGCTGCGCAAGTGCCATGAGCTTTGGTCGTCTTGAGGCTCGCCCGGCTCAGGAGCCACTGAGCCAGATCAATGTCACGCCGCTGGTCGACGTGATGCTGGTGCTGTTGGTCATCTTCATTCTCACTGCGCCCTTTCTGGCCAGTTCCATCCCCTTGCAATTGCCGCGTGCGGCGGTGAGCATGCCCTCGCCCCAGGCCGGTCAGGCACTGATGCTCGAGCTTGACCGCAGCGGCCGGGCTGTTCTGAATGGTGAAAAATTGGCCGACGAGGCCTTGGCGCAGCGACTGGCTGCGGTGGCCGTCAGCCGCAGCGAGGCTGAGCTGCAGCTGCGCGCCGATCGTTCGGTACCCTATGGCCGGGTGGTGCAGGTGCTGGCTTTGGCGCACCAGGCCGGTATCGTGCGGGTGGGCTTTGTAACCGAGCCGCCGGCGCCTGCGCGCCGGCCCTGAGCCCGCACCCGTGCCGCAGCCGCTGCGGCGCCTAAAATCATCGCTTTGGCCGCTTGGCCCGCCTGCTCCAGGTGGACCCTCGAAGGCTTGAATCCAAAGGCCCATCCAGCCGCCCGCCCGCCCCATGCAAGACACCACCTACAACCCCCAAAAAATCGAGGGCGCCGCCCAGGCCGCCTGGCGCGAGCAGGGCGCCTACCGCGTCCACGAACACAGCGACAAGCCGCTGGGCAAGTACTACGCCTGCTCCATGCTGCCCTACCCCAGCGGCAAGCTGCACATGGGCCATGTGCGCAACTACACCATCAACGACATGCTCACGCGCCACCTGCGCATGAAGGGCTACAACGTCTTGATGCCCATGGGCTGGGACGCGTTTGGCTTGCCCGCCGAAAACGCTGCGCTCAAAAACGGTGTGCCGCCGGCCAAGTGGACCTACGAAAACATCGCGTACATGAAAAAGCAGATGCAGGCGATGGGCTTGGCCATCGACTGGTCGCGCGAAGTGGCCACCTGTGACGCGAGCTATTACAAGTGGAACCAGTGGCTGTTTTTGAAGATGCTGGAAAAGGGCGTTGCTTACCGCAAGACCCAGGTGGTCAACTGGGACCCGGTTGACCAAACGGTGCTGGCCAACGAGCAGGTGATCGACGGCAAGGGCTGGCGCACCGGCGCGGTGGTGGAAAAGCGCGAAATCCCTGGCTACTACCTCAAGATCACCGACTACGCGCAGGAGCTGCTCGACCATGTGCAGGTGGGCAACCCCAAGGCGACCTTGAACGGTTGGCCCGACAAGGTGCGCCTGATGCAGGAAAACTGGATCGGCCGCAGTG
>CANHGF010000174.1 GCA_947460065.1 Comamonadaceae bacterium | reverse complement strand
CTCGGGCAGGGCCTCGACGGTGGTGATGCGGTGTTGGAACAGGGGAGCGGACATGATGGGGACGCTCAGCCGCCGAAATGGGCCTGGGCGGCGGCTCGGTCGGCCAGCAGCGGAATGACTTTGTCAAAGCCGCTCATCTTGAGCACTTCGGCAATCGCTGCCGGAGCATTGCAGATGACCGCTTTGCCGCCCTTGCCGCGGGCCGCTTTTGCGCCGACCAGCAGCACCCGCAGGCCGGCCGAGCTGATGTAGCTCAGCCCGCTGAGGTCAATGATGGCCGATGGGCCGCTGGCTTCCATCAGGGCCAGCAGGTCGCGCTCGCAAGCGCCGGCATTGCTCGCGTCGATGCGGCCGGTGGGGGCGTAGGTGCAGTAGGTGCTCATGGGGTCTCCGTGGGGCTCAGGGTTTGGTATTGCTGGGGGCGGGTTTGGGCGCATCGAGTGCACTGGCAGGAATGGCGCGCACTGCCATGGGGGAGGAGCTCGAGGCCAGCGACGAGCGGATCAGGAACAGGCGTTCCCGGCGCTGCACGGTGTCCGAGCGCGAGGAGAAGAGGCCGCGCACCAAGGGGATGTCGCCCAGGAAGGGCACTTTGTCGACGCCTTTGACAGTCTGTAGCGAGTTGTAGCCGCCAATGAGCAAGGTCTCGTCGCCCTTGACGCTGGCCTCGGTGCTGACGGTGCCGCGCCGGATCGAGGGCATGGCGCCCACGCCGGAGCCACTTTGGATTTGACCGTCCTCGATGTCCACGCTCAGGCGTATGCTGGCATCGCCCCCGTCTTGCACCAGCCGCGGGGTGACGCGCAAGGTGGTGCCGGCGGTAATCGGCGTGACCAGGGCGGTGCGCTCGGAGGTGGTTTGGATGTACTGGGTTTCCGACAGGTCGATGACCGCGCCCAGGTTTTCGGTGGTCAAGATGGAGGGGCGGGCCTGGATGGCCGCGTCGCCTTGCTGCTCGAGCAGGCGCAGGCGGGCCACCAAGTAGTCGGCACCGGTCACCACCGCGGTGGTGGGCGTCACCCCCGCGCCGCGGGCGCTGCCCACCAGCGACAGGGTGTTGGCGCCGACTTGCTCGGCAACATTGCCAAAGCCGGCCGCCACGCTGCGGTTGCGGCCCACCGCCCCCCAGTTGATACCCAGCTCGGCGAGTCGGCTGGTGTTGACGTCGATGATCAGGGCTTCGATCTCGATCAGCGGGGTGGGCACGTCGAGCTGGGCAATGAGCTGCTCGTACATGGACATGCGCTCGGGTGCATCTTGCACGATCACCGCGTTGATGCGGGGATCGGCCTGGATCGAGGGCCGAAAGCGGCCCGGGGGTATCACGTTGTTGCCCGGGCCGGCGGCGGCCCCAAAGGGCCCAAGGGCTGCCGCGCCGCTGCGCGGAGCTGGAGCGCCTGCGCTGGCCGCCGGCGCTGCGGCAGCGCCAGCCGCTGCCGCACCGGCTTCCAGGCTGGCGTTGCTGACCGCGCTCAGGTTGGGCATGGCGACGGTGCGCTGGCCTGAGGCGCTGGTGCTGCCGAGCACCAGGTTGCGCAGGATGTTAGCCACGCCCGGAGTGGTGATCTCGCGGTCGCGGTAGTTGATGATGCGGTCCTCGACGGCGGCATGCTTGAGTCTGAAGACCCGCACCTGCTGGCCCCCCGGTGCGCTGGGTAGGGCGGCCAGGGTGGCCTCGACCAGGCGCACATAGGCAGGAGGGCCTGAGACCACCACCACGCCTTGCTCGGGCAGTTCGCCCCAGCCGAAGCGCGGCTCAAGCACGCCCAGGCTGCCGAGCACCTGGCGGATGTTGGCGCCGGCGCTCAGCGAGGTGCTGGGCAGCGACTTGATGACCATGTCCTGGCTGCGCGAGACGTGCAGTACACCGGCATGGGTGAACCATTGCAGGCCATAAGTGCCGGTCAGGCGGTCTATGAATTCGCTGGGGTTTTTGACGTTGAAGCGGCCGGTGACCTTGTCTTCCAGCGCTGCGGTGGACTGTAGCGTCAGGTTAAAACTGGCAGCAAACTCCCCAAGGACCTTGCCCAGGGGTTGACTCTCGGCGTAATAGCTAAAGGCAGCCTCAGGCCAGGGCGGCGGGCCAGCTTGGCTGGTCTGAGCTGCGCTGAGCAAGCTCAGCGCAAATAGGCCACAGGCCAGACGGTGCGGCCAGGCGCGGGGGAGGGTGTTCACAGGGCGGCTCTCCAAAGTTCGATGTCATTGACCAGGCCTTCAACGGCCCGCTCCAGGGTCTGCAGGTCGCTACCTTGCACACGTTGTTGTAGCCAGAAGGCCGATTGATCCTCGTCAACCGTCAGCACGCTGGCGCTGGCCTGCAAGCGCGCCAGCGCAATCTGGCCGGCGCGCTCGATGGTGCGTTCGCGCTGCGTGGTTTGCAGCGGCAGGTCGCACAGGCGCGCCTGCACAATGATCTGGCCGGGGTGGATCTCCAGCAGGTGTACCCGCACCCGGTCCAGGGTGAGGGCCAGGCGGCGGTTGTTGCTCACGGGCCCGAGCTGCATGTGCTCGGCCCAGCGTTCAATGAGGTTCATGTCGGGTCTCTCGGCTTTTCGCCGGTCTTCAGGGGCTCGCCCAGGTCCATGGGGAAGGGGTCGGTCAGCGAGCGGCCTTCGCTGCGCAGGTCTTGCACCAGTCGCAGCACGGCAGCGACCGGCTCGATCAGGTCGCTGGGGATGTATTGGTCGACGCTGGCCTCATCGAACAGGGCGTGGGCCAGCGGGATGTTTTGCATCACCGGCACACCGGCGGCGATGGCCGCGTCGATCATCATCTGGGCCAGCGTGCCTTCGCCCATGGCGGTCACCAGGGGCAGGGGGTGCTCGTCTTCCTCGTACTTGATGGCCACGGCCAGGTGGGTCGGGTTGGTCACCAGCACCGAAGCCTGGCTGGCCTGCTGCACCGAGTCGTTTTGCAGCATTTCCTGATGCAGGGCCTTGCGCTGGCTCTTGATGTGGGGGTCGCCCTCCATGCCCTTGTATTCCTGCTTGACCTCGTCCTTGCTCATCATCAGGCCCTTGGTGTACTGGAAGCGCTGCCAGGCCAGGTCGGCCAGTGAGAGCACGGTGTAGGCCAGGCCGGTGTAGATGATCATCACCTTGAGCAACTGGCCCACGATCTGGCCGAAGTTGGCGATGTCATAGGCCGGCACATACATCAGGGCCGGCAGGCTGCCCATGATCAGGTAGTACACCACCCAGCTGAGCACAGCGATCTTGATGATGGACTTGAGGAACTCCATCAGGTTCTTCTTGGAGAACATGTTGGCGGCGTTGCTGATCACGTTGAGCTTCTTGGCCGAAGGCATGGCCGCTTTGAAGGAGATCAGCACGCCGGTCTGAATCACTTCGGCAAAGATGCCCACGCCCAGGCCTATCATCAGAAAAGGCAGCAGCAAGCTGACCGCTTCGCGCAGCATGTCCTCCACCAGGGTGCCAATGGCCTGGCCAAAGTCCAGGCCGATGTAGGGCATGGGCATGAGGATGAGGCGGCCGATTTGCTCGGTGATGCTCTGGCCGTTAGCCACGATGTAGGCGAAGAAGGCCATGATCAGCGCGGTCTGGGTGAAGTCCTTGCTCTTGGCGACCTCGCCGCGCTCGCGCGCTTCGCGCAGCTTTTTGGCGGTGGGTTGTTCGGTCTTCTCGCTCATGGCGTTCTCACTGACCTGGCGCGCGCCAGACCTCGTTGAGTTGCTGCGGCCAGGTGCCTAGCGTGCGCAGCGGCGCCAGGCTGTAGTCGAACAGGGTGCTGCCGTAGACCACCAGCACCAGCAGGCCCAGCGCACTCTTGATGGGCATGGCCAGGAAGAACACCTGCAGCTGCGGCGCGAAACGGCTGACCAAGGCTAGCCCCAGTTCGGCCAGGAACATGGCCAGCAGCACCGGCGCGGCCAGCAGCAGGGCCAGTGAGACAAAGCGGTTGAGCTGGGTCAGCAGCAGGTCAGCCGCTTCGGCGTTCCAAGTCGGCCAGTAGGTTTGCGGCGGCCATAGGCGGTAGCTGTCGTAGATCAGGCCCAGCAAGATGTTCAGGCCACCGCCGACCAGGAAGTAGGTGATGAAGGCCATGTTGAACAAGATGCCCAGCGGCGAGGTGTCGTGCCCGGTCATCGGGTTGATGGTGGCGGCCATGCTGGCGCCGCGCTGGTTGTCGATCACAAAACCTATGGCCTCCATGGTCCAAAAGGGGATGGCTGCCACATAGCCCAGCACCAGTCCGATCACCGCCTCCTTGAGCAAGAGGGCTACAAACAGCGGGTCTGTTTGCGCGCGGCTGAGGTCGGGCATGGCCGGCACCACGATCAGCCCCAGGCCGGTTGCCACCGCCATGGCCACGGTGCGCGGCACCATGGAGCGGTTCATGAAGGGGATCAGCAGGAACAGCGGCATCAGGCGTGCCTGCACCACCGCCAGCTGGAGCAGATGGCTCTTGATCTGGTCGTAGGTGAAGGGGCCAAACAGGTCCATGGTCCGGGGGCTTAGCGCGTGGCCTGCGGAATGTTGTCGAAGATGGCCTGGGTGTAGAGCATCAGCTCGCCGCCGAGCCAGGAGGCGGTCAGAAACAGGGTCAGGCCCACCGCGATGAGCTTGATGGCAAACGAGAGCGTTTGCTCCTGGATCTGGGTTAGGGCCTGCAGCAGAGAAAACAGCGTACCCACAATGGCGGCCACCGCGATGGCCGGCATGGAAAGCAACAGGGTCAGGTACAGGGCCTGCACCACATAGGCAACAACATCGTTTCCGTTCATGGCATCAGGTGTAGGTGAGGATCAGGCCGCGGATCAGGCGCGTCCAGCCGTCGACCATGACGAACAGGAAGAGCTTCAAGGGCATGGAGATCATGGTCGGCGAGACCATCATCATGCCCATGGCCAGCAGGATGTTGGAGACGATCAGGTCGATCACCACGAAGGGCATGAAGAGCAAGAAGCCTATCTTGAAGGCCTCGGTCAGCTCGGTGATCATGAAGGCCGGCAGCAAGATGAGGAAGTCGGTGGACTTGACCTTGGCGGCCATCTCCGGGCTCCACAGGTCGCCCACGGTCTTGAGGAAAAAATCGCGCTGCTCGCGGCTCGAGTGCTTGAGCATGAAGCCGCGCAGCGGCTCGGCGCCGCGCGAGACGGCGTTGACCATGCGCTCGACCGACTGGGTGGTCTGGGGCTGCTTGAGAAACTCCTCGTGCATCGAAGCGCCTACCGGCGCCATGATGTAGACCGACAAGATGAGCGAGAGCCCATAGAGCGCCAAATTGGGCGGGATCTGCTGTATGCCCAGGGCATTGCGAAGCAGGGACATCACCACCGTCAGCTTCAGGAAGGTGGTGCCCACCACCGCCACGGTGGGCAGCAGCGCCAGCAGCGCAAACGCGATGGCCAGCGAGATCGGGTCGAAACCGACGGGAGACATCGTTACCCGTTCTTGGCCGCAGCCGTGTGCAGTTGGCTGACCAGCACGCCCAGTTGGCCGTCGATGTCGACCAACTGGCCCTGGCCGATCACGGCGCCATTGGAGCGGATGGTCACGCCTGACTGCACCGGCCTATCGAGCGGCAGGGCCTGGCCTTCGCCCAGCTGGCGCAGCTGCGCCAGGCTGACCGTCTTGTGGCCCAGGTCAAAGCTCAGCAGGACGGGCATGTCGTCCAGAGAGCCGATGGCGTCGTCGTTGTCGCTGGGCGCGTTGTGGGGGGTGTTCATGATGGTGGCTGCGGAAAGAAGTTGAAGTTGTGGTCCATCGATGCGGGCGCTCAGGCACCAGTGCTGGCGGTGACCGCTGGCGGCGCGCAGTTGCAGACCGGGGCCGTCCTGCATGAACGACTCGCTCATGATCACCAGGCCGCCTTGGCGCAGCTGGGCCAGCTGTTGTACCGGCACCAGGCTCTGGCCTATGCACAGCTGCAGCGGCACCGGCAGCTCGTCCATGGCCGGTGCATCGTCGCTGGCGGGCGCGTCTTGCACCAGGGAGCCGACCAGCATCAAGGCCATGCTGTCGACATGCAGGACCGCCG
>CANHGF010000173.1:0-5975 GCA_947460065.1 Comamonadaceae bacterium | reverse complement strand
CCCAGAACCCGGCACATTTCCACGGTGTCTATGACGAGATGGCGCGCAGCAGCGAGCTGTGGAACGAGCTGCAAGCCCCAAGCGGTGAGGTCTACAGCTGGCAGGAGCAATCGAGCTATCTGCGCGAGCCGCCGTTTTTTCGCAACTTCTCGATCGAGCCCCCGGCGCTGGCGCCCGTCCAGCAGGCTCGGGCTCTGGCCCTCTTGGGCGACTCGGTCACCACCGACCACATCAGCCCGGGCGGCGAGATCGGCGCCGACTCCGACGCCGGCCGCTTCCTGGCCACGCTGGGCGTCAAGCCACGCGACTTCAACAGCTATATTGCCCGCCGCGCGCATGACGGTGTGATGATGCGGGGCACTTTTGCCAGTGTGCGCCTGAAGAATCTGATGCTGCCCGGCATCGAAGGCGGCGTGACGCTGCATCAGCCCAGTGGCCAGCGCATGAGCATCCACGATGCCGCCATGGCTTACCAGCGCGAGGGCGTGCCCAGCATCGTGATTGCCGGTGAAGAATACGGCACCGGCTCGAGCCGCGACTGGGCCGCCAAAGGCCCCAAGCTGCTGGGCGTGCGGGTGGTGATCGCGCGCAGCTTCGAGCGCATACACCGCAGCAACCTGATTGGCATGGGCATCCTGCCTTGCCAGTTTCAGGGCCAAGACAGCCTGCATTCGCTGCAGCTCGACGGCAGCGAAACCTTTGACATCGTGGGCCTGGAAAACGGTGTGCAGGCGCAGCAGACCATTGAGCTGCGCATCACGCGCGCCGATGGCAGCCAGCTATCGGTCACGCTGCTGGCCCGGGTCGACACGCCGATCGAAGAGCGCTACCTGCAGCATGGCGGCATCCTTCCCTTTGTGCTGCGCAAGCTGATCCACAGCAGTCAGGCCGCCCATGTCTGAGTCCAGCCAAACCCTCGAAGTCTGCCGCTACATTGTCGGCACCCGCCAGCGCACCTTCCCGGCCGATGTGCTGGACGAGGCCCGCAAATGTCTGCTCGACTGGACGGCGGTGTGCGTGGGCGCCTATGACGCCCCGGAGGCGGCCCGCCTGCACCAGGTGCTGCGCGCTTGGCACAGCCAGGGTCAGGCGCGGATGCTCTGGGGCGGCCAGAGCAGCGCCGCGGTGACCGCGCTGATCAACGGCAGCCTCTCGCACTGCCTGGACTATGACGACACCCATATTCCCTCGGTGATCCATGTCAGCGGCCCGCTGTGGGCAGCGCTGCTGGCCGTCGGCTCGGCCCATGGCTGCGAGGAGGCGCTGCTGCTGCGCGCCTTCGTAACCGGCTTTGAGGTGGCCGCGCGCATCGGCGATCAGGGCGTGGGCATACGGCTGAACAACAGCGGCTGGCACTCGACTTCCACCTTGGGTCGGCTGGCGGTGGCGGCCGGCGTCGCGGTGCTGCTCGACCTGGACGAGGCGCAGACCGCCCACGCGCTCGGCCTGGCCGCCACCCAGGCCAGCGGCCTGACCGCTTCGTTTGGCACCATGGCCAAGCCCCTGCATGCGGGCAAGACCGCCATGGACGGCATTTTGGCCGCCGAGTTGGCGCAAACCGGCTTTGAAGGCGCCACCGGCGTGCTCGACGCCCACAGCCCTTTGCTGCGCACGCTCTTGCAGGATCCGGACTTGGTGCTGCGCATGGCACCCTTTGACGCGGTCTGGGAAATCAGCCGCAACAGCTTCAAGCCTTACGCCGCCTGCCAACTCACCCATGGCGCGATCGACGCTGCCCGGCAGGCGCGCGCCAAGGTGGCCGGCCGGGCGATTGCCCGTATGCGGGCGAACGTCAATCCGCTGGCCATCAAGATCGCCAACATCCGCAAAGCCAGCACGCCGACTGAAGGCCGGTTTTCCATGGGCTATTGCGTGGCCCTGGGCCTGCAGGGCCATGCGGTGACGCTGCAAGACTTCTTGCCCGCGCGCCTGCAAGACAGCGAGCTGCAAGAGCTGGCCGATCGGCTGGAGTCGGTGGGCGACGAGACGGTCAGCCGCACCGCCGCGCGCCTGCACATTGAACTGGAAGACGGCAGCCACATCACCGAGTGGGTCGAGCATGCTTTTGGCAGCATCGGCAATCCGCTGGGCTGGCCCGAGCTTGAGACCAAGTTCATGGCCCTGGTCGAACCCGTCACCGGCCGCGCGGCCGAGTTGCAGCGCTATCTGCGCGCCTTCGGCGCCGGCCCGTCGGCGGCGCCTCTGTTTGATCTGACCGTGCCGCGGGCAGGCCCACCAGCCTGAGCCGCCCCCTTTTTTTGAACCAAGGATCCCCCGCCATGACACAGCCTCCCCACATCACATCGCCGGCCCGCCGCCGCCTGGCCGCACAGATCGCCGGCCTCGGCGCAGCCAGCTTGCTACCCGCCGCCTGGGCACAATCCGGCCCCTATCCCAATCGGATCGTGAAAATCCTGCTCGGCTATGCGCCGGGCGGCAGCGCCGACATCATGGCGCGGCTGATCAGCGAATACCTCAGCAACAGCCTCAAGCAGTCCTTCATCGTCGAGAACCGACCCGGGGCCAGCGGCAATATCGCGGTGCAGACGGTGGCGCGCGCGCCGGCCGACGGCTACACCCTGCTGTTTGGCAACCCGGCCGAAATGGTGGTCAACAAGATCCTCATGAAAGACCTGGGCTTTGACCCCGACGCTGACTTCGTGCCGGTGGTGCAGGTCTTCAATATCCCCTTGGGGCTGGTGGTACCGGCCAAGTCGCCCTACAAAAACCTGGGTGAACTGGTGGAAGACGCACGCCGCCAGCCCAAGAAGGTCACCTTCGCCTCCGCCGGCGGCGGCAGCCCGGGCCATCTGGCCGGCGAGGCGCTGGCGCTCAAGACCAAAGCCCCGATGACCCATGTGCCCTACAAGGGCGCGGCACCCGCTCTGGTCGACGTGATCGGCGGCCATGTGGACTGCTATTTCTCCGGCCTGACCCCGGTTGCGCAGCACATCAAGTCGGGCGCGGTGCGCTTGCTGGCCCTGTCCTCGGCGCAGCGCTCCAGCCTGTTTCCCGATACGCCCACGGTGGCTGAAACCCTGGTCCCCGGCTTTGACTTCACGCTCTGGGGCGGGCTGTTTGCCGTCAGCAAAACCCCGCCGGAGATCGTGCGCCTGCTCAATGCCGAGGCCAATCAGGCTTATGCAAGGCCCGACTTTCAGGCCCGCATTCAGCGCGAGCAGTCGGATGTGATCCGCAACACGCCCGAGCAGTTTGCGGCTTACATCAAGTCGCAGGGCGAAAAATACCGCCAGATCATCAAGGACATCGGCTACACCGGATGAACCGAGCAGCACCGATGGACAACCGCGGACTGCAACGCGGCATCGCCGCCTGCTATATGCGGGGCGGCACCAGCAAGGGGGTTTTCTTCCTCGCTGAAGACCTGCCTGCCGATCCTGCACTGCGTGACCGCTTGCTGCTGCGGGTCATCGGCAGCCCCGACGCCTATGGCAAACAGATCGACGGCATGGGCGCGGCCACCTCCAGCACCAGCAAGGTGGTGCTCATTGCACGCTCGAGCCGGCCCGACTGCGATGTGGACTACCTGTTCGGCCAGGTCGCCATCGGCGAGCCGGTGATCGACTGGTCGGGCAACTGCGGCAATCTCACCGCTGCGGTCGGGCCCTTTGCGATCCATCGCGGTCTGCTGCCAGTGCGCGGCCAGGGCGTGCAGCCGGTGCGCATCTGGCAGGCCAACATCGGCAAGCGCATCGTCTGCCATGTGCCGGTGCGCGGCGGCCTGGTGCTCGAAGACGGCGACTTTGAGCTCGACGGCGTAACCTTTCCTGCCGCTGAAATCCCGATCGACTTCATCGATCCGGCCGGTGGCGACGACATGGCGCTGCTGCCCACCGGCCGTGAGGTCGATGTTTTGCAGGTGCCGGGCCTGGGCGAGGTGCAAGCCACCCTGATCACCGCCGGCAATCCAACGGTGGTGATCCACGCCGCCAGCCTGGGCTTGCACGGCAGCGAGATGCCGGCCGACTTCAACCGCGATGCGGCCTTGCTCGCGCGCTGCGAGGCCATACGCGCCTGTGGCGCGGTCGCCATGGGCCTGGCCGCCAGCAGCGAGGAAGCCACCCGGCTGCGGCCGGCCACGCCCAAGCTGGCTTTTGTATCGGCGCCGGCCAGCTACAGCAGTTCGGCCGGCAAGGCGGTGGCCGCCGGCGATATCGACCTGATGGTGCGCATCCTGTCCATGGGCCCGATGCACCATGCCCTGACCGGCACTGGCGCGATCGCGCTGGCGGTGGCCGCCGCCTTGCCCGGCACCCTGGTGAGGCAGACCATAGAAGCGGCGCGCAGCACCGCGCAGCCCTTTGCGCCTGAGCAATTGCGCATAGGCCACCCCTCGGGCGTTCTCACTGTAGGCGCGCAAGCGCAATTTGACGGCCAGCAGTGGCAGGTGGCTAAAGCGGTGGTCAGCCGCAGCGCCCGCCGGCTGATGGACGGCCAGGTGTTTGTGCCGGCCAGCTATTGGCTGCCGGCTTGAGATCAACCCCAAACCTAGTGAACCCCAATCAATCATGAATTCGAAAAAAGTCCTGCGCGAGCTCGTCAACCAACGCCGTGGCCTCCTGGTGCCTGGCGCCTTCAACGCGATGAGCGCGCGCACCATCGCCGACCTCGGTTTTGAGGCGGTCTACCTCAGCGGCGCCGGCCTGACGAACATGTACTACGGCCTGCCCGACCTGGCCTTCATCAGCCTGCGCGATGTGGTCGAGCACACCGCCGCCATCCGCGATGCGGTGGAGCTGCCGCTGATCGTCGACATCGACACCGGCTTTGGTAACGCGCTCAATGTGCGCCAGACCATGCGCGCGCTCGAGCGCGCCGGCGCCGATGCGGTGCAGATCGAAGACCAGACCTTTCCCAAGCGCTGCGGGCACTTTGCCGGCAAGGACGTGGCGCCGACCGAAGACATGGTCTCCAAAATCAAGGCCGCGGTCGATGCCCGCATCGACGACAACTTTCAGATCATCGCCCGCACCGACGCCCGCGCCACCCAGGGCTTTGATGCGGCCATCGAAAGAGCCCAGCGTTTTGCCGAGGCCGGCGCCGACGTCTTGTTCGTCGAGGCCACCGAAAGCGCCGATGAGGTGCGCCGCCTGCCCCAGCTGCTGGACAAGCCGCAGCTGATGAACATCGTCATCGGCGGCAAGACGCCGGCGCTGGACCAGGCCGAGCTGGCCCAGCTGGGCTTTGGCATCGTGCTCTATGCCAACGCCGCGCTGCAGGGCGCGGCCCTGGGCATGCAAAAGTCGCTCTCGCACCTCTTGGCCCACGGCCGACTGGACGAAGACCCTGCCGTGGTGGTGCCCTTCAAGGAGCGCCAGCGCATGGTCAACAAGCCCTTCTTCGACGCCCTGGAAAAAAAGTACATCCCCTGAGGACCGGGCCCAGGCTGCCGTCATGAATCACCCCGCCCCGCTTTACCTGCAGATCCAGCAATTTTTGCGGCTGGCCATCGAGCAGGGGCGCTTTCGCGCGGGCGATAAGCTGCCCTCGGAGCCGGAGCTGGCCGAGCGCTTTGGCACCACCCGTGCCACGGTGGCCCGGGCCCTGCAGCAGCTGGTGTTCGAGGGCCTGATCGCCCGGCGCGCGGGCAGTGGTACTTTTGTCAGCAGCCCGCGCATCGACGACCGGGTCGATACCAATTTGCTCGAGTCCTTCGAAGACCACATGATCGCTGCCGGCGAATCGCTGCGCTACGAGTTGCTGGCCTTCGACGCCCAGCCCACCACGCCCGAGCTCAGCCTGGCCCTGGGCCTGCACACGCCCACGCTCTGGCGGCTGGAGCGCTTGCGCTTTGTCGGCGGGCGCAAGGTCGCGCTCGAGGTGCGGCATCTGCCCGAATCGCTGGCGCGCGGCATCGACGTGCGCTGGCTGGAGCAGCGCAGCGTGCAACAGGTCCTGCGCGAAGGCTTGGGCCTGCAGATCGGGCGCATGGAAAACGCGGTCAGCGCCAGCGT
>CANHGF010000172.1 GCA_947460065.1 Comamonadaceae bacterium | reverse complement strand
GCCGAAACCATGGCACGCAGGCCGGCGCCGCAGCCACGGCTGACGGTCAGCGCGGGAACATGGTCGGGCAGGCCCATGGCGCCAGAGATCACCCGTGCGCCAAACAGGCTGTCGGCATCGACCGGCACCGTGTTGGCATAGACCAGGTGGTCAATGTCGCTGGCTTGTAGACCGCTGCGCTCGAGACTCGCGCGGGCCGCGTGCACCGCCAGTTGGGTCAATGGGATGTCGCGCAGGCTACCGCCAAAGTCGCCGAAGGGGGTGCGCGCCGGCGCGGCCAGCACGATGTTGTGGTTCAGGCTCATGGCGATGCTTGTTCAGGTCGTTTCTTCAAAGGGCGCAGGTCGATGGCCTGTGCGCGGGCATCCTGCCCGGCTGCAAAGATCAGGTTCTTCTGCAGCTTGTTGGTGGCCGTCACCGGCAATTCTTCGCGAAACACCACCCAGGCCGGGGCTTTGTAATACGCCAGATTCTCCAGGCAATGACTGAGCAGCGATTGCGCAAGATGCGGGTCTGGGCGATGGCCGGCCGCCGGCACCACCACCGCCAGCACCTCTTCGTCGCGCATCTCGTCGGGTACCGCCAGCACCGCTGCGCGGGCGACGGCCGGATGGGCGGCAAGGCTCGCTTCCACCTCGGAGGCCGAGATGTTCTCACCCGAGCGACGGATCATGTCTTTGCGCCGGTCGACAAAGTAAAGCATGGCGCTGGCGTCCTGCACCACCACATCACCGGTATGAAACCAGCCGCCGCGCCAGGCCTGTTCGGTGGCCTCGGGCTCGCCGAGGTAGCCTGAGAAAAAGCCGCGGCGCGGATCGCTGCCGCTGGCGCGCACCAGCAACTGCCCGGCCTGGCCCGCAGGCAGGTCGCGGTCTTGCTCGTCGACCACCCGCACCTCGACCGGCTGCGCGGGCCGGCCGAAGGCGCGGGTATCGGTCATTCGTGGCTCAAATTGATTGGCCAGAAAGCGGCCAGTCTCGGTCATGCCCCAAACCTCGACAAAGGGAAAGCCAAAACGCTCCTCGACCTGCGGGTGCAAGCTGGGGTCGCAGCCGGCACCCAGGCCAAATCTGATGCGGTGGGCGCGCTCAAGTGGGCTGCTCGCCTGCTTGAACAGGGCCGGCGGCATGATGCCCAAGTAATGGATGGCGGTGGCTTGCGAGCGCTGGCAGTCGTCCCACCAGGTGCTGGCATGAAAACGGTCGGGCAGCACCAGGCAGTTGTCGGTCAGGCACATGGTGGCAATGCTGGTCATGCCGCAGTTCATGTGAAACACCGGCAGTGGGTTGAGCAGCCGGTCCCCGCCATGGCTAAAGCGCAGCGCGCCGCCGAGGTCGCGGTACCAGGCGCCGGCGGTCATCACATACTCATTGCTGAGCACGCAGCCCTTGGGCGGCCCGGAGGTGCCCGAGGTGAACAAGATGGCGGCCTCGCGCTGCCAAGGGTCAGCGCTCAGTGCCGCCACCGGGCCCGGGGCAGGTGGTAGCTGTTGCGAGAGCGCCTCGCTGGGCACCAGCGCTACCTGGCTCCAGCGGCTGCGGTCGGCCAGTACCGATTGCAGCAGGCTGTAGCGCGGCGCGGTGCTGACCACCAGCTGCGCCTGCGAAACCCGTAGCACATGCCCGATCTCGCCGGCGCGGTGGTCCGGATTGAGCGGCACGATGGACGCGCCCAGGTGGTTGAGCGCCAGAAAATGAAAAAAATGCCGCGGGTGGTTGCCCACCGCCAAGGCCACCCTGTGCCCTTGGCCCCAGCCTTGGCCTCTGTAGGCCTGGACCAGCGCATCGACTTCCTGGCCAGCCTGTTCAAAGCTCCACTCGCGTCCGCCCGAGCAAGCCGATTCGGCCAGGAAGGGCCTTTCAGCGGCGCGGCTGCGCGCTGCGGCGAAGGCCTGGTACAGGCTGCGCGATGCGTCGTGCGGGTAGCGCATGGCTGGGCCTTAAGCCAGGATCAATGGCAGGCGCTTGGGCCCGCGCATGATGAGCGCGTCAATCCAGTCGGGCGGCGCGCTGCCGGCGCGCATCTTCGGAAAGCGGGCTGCCAGTTCGCCCAGACAGACCTTGGCCTCCATCCGGGCCAGCGGGGCACCTAGGCAAAAATGAATGCCAAAGCCGAAAGTCAAATGGCGGTTGGGCGTGCGCGCCAGCTCCAGTTGGTGCGGGTCGCTGAACTGGCGGGGATCGCGGTTGGCCGCGTTGATCATGACAAACAGTCTCTCGCCGGCGCGCAGGGTCTTGCCGCCGAGCTCATGGTCTTGCGCCACCACCCGGGCAATGCTGTTGCTCGGACCGTCGTAGCGCAGGAATTCCTCCACTGCTGCGTCGATAAGGTCCGGTTCGGCATGCAGCCGCTCGAGCTGGTCCGGGTGCTTGAGCAGGGCCACCACCGCGCTGCCCAGCAAATTGGTGGTGGTCTCATGCCCGCCAAACAGGAACAGCATGCAGCAGCCCACCAACTCGTCCTCGCTGAGCATGCCGCCCTCGTCGCGCGCGGCCACCATGCGGCTGATGGCATCGCTGCCCGGCTCGCGCCTGCGCAGCGCGATGATCTCGCGGAAGTAGGCTGACATATGGTCGGCGCCGTCGCGCGCCCGCCGGTATTTGTCGCCCTCGCCCTGGGCCGTGCCGATGAACAGGCGCAGATCGTCTGACCAACCTTTGATGGCCCGAAAGTCCTGGCGCGGCACGCCCAGCATGTCCAGGATGACAAAAGCCGGAAAAAGCTCGGCCACCTCTTTCATGAAATCCATCTCGCGCGATGGATCCAGGCCCTGCATCACATGGTCAAAGGCGCTGCGTATGGCCGGCCCCATTTCGGCCACGGTGGCCGGTGAAATGACGGTATTGAGCAGGCGACGCAGGCGGGTGTGCTCGGGCGGCGCCTTGAACACCAGCCAGTGGTTGAGGTAGCGCATCACCCCGCTAAGGATGTCGCGGCGCTCATCTTTCAGTGACTCGTAGAAGGGCCGCAGCCGGTCCGAAGACACGCCCTGGCCCATGCACACCTGCCGCACATCGTCGTAGCGGGTCAGGACCCAGCTCTTGAGCGCCGGGCTCCAATGCACCGGGTCGTGCTCCTGCAAGCGCTCATAGAGGGCAAAAGGGTCGCGGCGGGTGTTTTCGTCGTTGGGGTTGTAGACGAGCGAGGCAGGGTCAGCGTTCATTCAGTGGGCAGACGGTTCGTCGGGCGGACCCTGCTTAAATGTTGCAGAGCTTTTCCCGACCGTATCAGTGGGCTGGGCGGGCGGCAAGAGGGCATACCCACGTTCTTGTTCCTTCTAGGCTTGAGTCGGCCAGTGCGCCCCACGCAGCAAGATCTTGCCGTGCCTGCCCTCCTGGGCGGCATGGGCCAGTGCCTGCGCGACATCGCCCAGGCCATAGACCTGCTCGACGCTCATGTGCAGCACGCCCTGGCGGGCTAGTGCCATCAAGGCCGGATACACCTCGCGGCTGGCCTGTTTGTTTGCTGGGTCGCCAAACCAGCGGGCCAGCCAGAAGCCGCGCAGCTCTATGTTTCTGAAGATCAGGTCATGCGCGGCGATCTGGCTGGGCTGGCCGCTGAGCAGGCCGTACACCCGCAGGCGAGCGCCCTCGCTCAGGCAGGCAGCCATCGCGCCGGTGGCGCTGCCGCCGAGGGCGTCCAGACCCAGCATCACCTGCGCATCGCCGGTGATACCCCGAACCTGCGCGCGCAGGGCTTGAGGATCGCTGCCGTCGTCGACCAGCCAATGCCCGCCTTCGCCGCGGGACGCTGCCTGTTCCCGGCGCACGATGTTGATCACATGGAGCCCCAAGTGGGCGGCGATCTGCCGCACGCACTGGCCCACTGCCGAGTTGGCCGCGTTTTGCAACACCCACTGGCCTTGCGTCAGGGCCCCTTCATGCTGGAGCAACACCCAGGCGGTGGCGGGGTTGGCTGTGAGCATGGCCTGCTGCAGCGGGTCGGCGTCATCAGACAGGGGCAACAGGGCCCGTCGGGGCATCACGCATTCATCGGCCCAGAGCTTGCCGCCCAGGGGCAGCACCCGCTGCCCAGGCTGCAAATCCTGCACCTCGCTGCCGCATTCCAGCACCACCGCCACACCTTCATGACCGGGTACATAGGGCAGGGCGGGCAGCACCCCGTACTGTCCCTTCATCTGCAGCAAGTCAGCGGGCAGGATAGGCATGGCCAGCATGCCGATCCGAACCTGGTTCGGCCCCAAAGGCAGTCGCTCCAGCGCTCTGATCTGCACCCGCTCGCTCCAGGGTAAATCGGCGCGGGTGTCTATGACTTCGACCACGCGGGGCGCAACATCAAGAAAACTCATGGGTACAAGCCTGGGTTGGAGGGGGCATCAAGCCGCAGGAAACCTGACGGCGCTGCTACCATTTTGACCGAGCCGGGCCGCAGGTCTGCGCCGCCCCTTTTCTGGATGTACATGAGCACTTCGGCAGAACCTGAACCCCCCGCGCAGCCTGCGATGGCGGTGCGTCGCATAGGCAGCGCCCACGTCGGCGGGCGTCCGGCCTTCCTGCAAGGCTTGCCGCCGCAGCAGATCCGGTATTCGCCCGGCGGGCCGGCGGTGAGCATAGACCCGAACGGCGATTTTGAGATCGAGCAGATGTATGTGCAGTACATGCAGCTGCAGCAGCCACTGGCGCGCTACCCGCTGCTCCTGATGCATGGCGGCGGCATGAGCGGGGTCTGCTACGAGACCAAGCCCGACGGCCAGCCCGGCTGGCAGAGTTTCTTTCTGCGCGCCGGCCATGATGTGTGGAGCGCCGATGCGGTTGAGCGCGGCAGGGCTACCTGGGCGCGCAGCCCGGAGTTTTTCGCAGGGGAGCCGATGTTTCGCAGCAAGCAAGAGGCCTGGGAGCTGTTTCGCATTGGCCCGCCTGGTTCCTGGCGCGGCCGGGAGCGGCAGGCCCATGCCGACACCCGTTTTCCGCTGGCCGCCTTTGACCAGTTCATGAAACAGTCCACACCCCGCTGGAGCAGTACCGAAGCGGCCACCCAGGCGGCCTACAACGAGCTGGCTCGGTTGCATGGGCCTTTTGTGCTGATCGCCCACAGCCAGGGCTGCAACTTCGCCTTTGCCATGGCCCTGGCCCACCCCGAGAAGGTGCGCGCCATCGTGGCGATCGAGCCCTCAGGTTTTCCGCAAGTGCCCGATCAGGCTCTGGCGTGCCTGCGGGACATTCCGCACCTTCTGGTCTGGGGCGACCACTTTGAAGGCCATCCCTTATGGTCACAGCTGCGACCGGCCCTGACCGGCTACCGGGATCGCCTGCGCGAGCAAGGGGTGCGGGTGGATGAATGGGAATTGCCCGCGCTGGGCCTGGCTGGCAACTCGCACATGATCATGATGGACACCAATTCTGACGATGTGGCCGATCGCATCCAGGCCTGGCTGACTCAGCAGGGCCTGTGCGCCGGCCAGGGGGAGCACGGGCAGCCCCAGGGACTTGTGCCATAATCTTGGCTGCTGCGGCTGTAGCTCAGTTGGATTAGAGTACTTGGCTACGAACCAAGGGGTCGTGGGTTCGAATCCTGCCAGCCGCACCAAATGAATCAAGGACTTATTCCCGTCAGGGTTTAGGTCCTTTGTTCTTTCTGGGCCCGTTCCTGCCTGGCGGCATCACCGCCCCCCGGCTTTCGGCACGTTCCCCTCGCCCCCCTGCGTTACCGGCGACCGGCACTGAGTAAACTGCGTCGCATGGTCCATCGTGATGGGCTATCGGTGCGCGAGGCTTCCAAGAGGCTTGGAATTGCCCGCAACACTGCGGCTCGCTGGCTCGGCATGAATGAGATGGTCGAGCCTACTTGCCCCAAAAGGGTGGCGGTCGAGTCCATTCTTGGCCCGTACAAAGAGCAGCTGACCGGCTGGCTCAAGGCTGACAGCCATCGCGGTAAGCGAGACCGGCATACGGTCAAGGCACTGTTTGAGGCGATTCGGGCGCTGGGCTACAGCGGCTCGCGCAGGCCTGCCTGAAAGCATGGCAGGAGATGAAGCATCCCGAGTGGCCTGAGCTGACGG
>CANHGF010000171.1 GCA_947460065.1 Comamonadaceae bacterium | reverse complement strand
GAGGGCGCCATTGGCGCGGCCGAGCTTGCGCTGATGAAGCCGACGGCCTACCTGATCAACACCTCGCGGGCGCAGATCGTGGACGAAGCGGCTCTGGCCGAGGCCCTGGAGAACGGCCGCATTGCTGGGGCAGCCCTCGATGTATATGCGGTCGAGCCCCTGCCGATGGACCATAGGCTGCGCCGGACGCCCAACACCCTGCTAACGCCGCACATCGGCTATGTCACCGAAGACAACTACCGGTTCTGGTTCGGACAGCTGGTAGAAAGCCTGCATGCCTGGCGGCAGGGGAAGATTCTGCGACCCATGAATCCGGCGACCAACGTGGACCGCTCTAAGTAAACCTAGGTTCAGAGCCGCCCTGGCTGCAACGCGGGTGCGCAGAGACCGACAAGACCCACAAGACCGCAAGGCCCGCAAGACCGTTTAGCGCCGGGCCCCCTCCACCCCCAGCGCTGGCGCAATCTGATGGGCCAGTCGCCTGAGTTCGGGCGCCACCTGTTTGGTCAGCTTGTCTTTGCTCATGCGCGTGCGCAATCCTCCACAGGTCAGGGCCATCACCGTGCGACCGTCCAGCGACACCACCGGCACGCCGATGGCATTGATGTCGGGATGCGAGCGGCCGAGGTTAAAAACCAAGCCGTGCTTGCGGTAGTCGGCCAGCGCCTGCTCCACATGCTCGCGCGCCAGTGGCCACTGCTCTGGGTGCTCGGCGGCGAAGGCCTGCAACGCCGCCTCGCGTTCTTGCACAGACACGGCCGCCAGCCAGGCACCACCCACCGAGGACGAGCTCAGGCTGAGCGTGGACCCGATGTGCAGATTGACATTGACAATGCCGACGGCCTCACTGCGCTGCACGATCACCATCACATGCCGATCGCGCGCCGTCAGCGAGACTGAGGCCTCGAAGGCATCGGCCACAGGCCGCATCAGCGGCAGCGCAAAATCGCCCAGCCCGCCGAAGGTGATGGCGGCGTGCCCGAGCAGCAAGACACCAGGCGCGGTGCGCAGCTTGTCGGCGCTGCGGCCCGGCATCAGGCAGCCCTCCTGCTGCAGGGTGTAGCACAGGCGCCAGACGGTGGCCTGCGGCAGGCCGGTCAGCTTGCTGATTTCGGTGGTGCCCAGCTCCTGCCGGTCGGGGGTGAAACAACGCAGGATGTCCAGCCCGCGCGCCAGCGCGGTGACGAAGCGCGGATCCTTCGATGGGCTGTCCATGGCGACGGGATTCGTCATGCCTGGCGGCTCAGCCCGAAGCGCTGACCCGGATCACCACCTTGCCCAGCTTGGCCCCCGTCTGGTAGTACTTGACCGCTTCAAGCACATCGTCGAAGCCGAACACCCGGTCTATGCAGGGCTGCAGGCGATGCGTGTCGCAAGCGCGCAGAAAGTCCTCGAACATGCGCCGGCTGCCCACCGTATAGCCCTTGATGCTCACACAGCGTGCCACCAGGTTGGGCAACTGCGCCAGGTTGATGGCGCCAGCCGTCGCCCCAGCCACCGGCCGCGCGCCCACGTACAGCACGCGTGCATTTGAGGCGCAGGCCAGCAAGCAGCGCTCGAGTTCGGCCAGGCCTATCGTGTTGAGAATGACGTCGGCGCCGCGGCCTGCGGTCAGCGCCATCACCTCCTGATGCCAATCGGGATGGGTCTTGTAGTTGATGCCGGCATGCGCACCCATGGCCATCAAGCGGGCCAGTTTGCCGTCGTTAGAGGAGGTGACGATTACCTTGGCGCCCAGCATCCGCGCGATCTGCACACCGAAGACCGACACGTTGCCGGTCCCCAGGCACAGCACCGTCTCGCCGGCGCGTGTGCGGGCCTCATCCACCAGGCCGCGCCAAGGCGTCAGGCCAGAGCTCTGGAGCGTCGACGCCTGCTCCCAGCTCAGGTAGTCCGGAATGCGCACCAGCGCGTCGGCCGGCACCAGCGCCTGCTCTGCCAGGAAGCCGTCGAAGCAGTCGCCGAAGTCATCGAGCGCCATGGTCTCGAAATCCCAGGCGCCGTCGATGAACTTCGGGTAGTGGGTGGCGATCACCCGCTCGCCCAAGGCCACACCCGTAACGCCTTCACCCAGGGCCAGCACTTCGCCCGCGCTGTCCTGCAGGGGAATGCGGTCCGGCGGGGGCGGGTTCTGCCAGGGCTTGAGCTTGTCCCCGGTCCAGGGCGTCTTCATGATGTTCACATCGCGCGCGCCCAAGCCGGTGGCATGGACCTTCATCACCACCTGGCCCGGCCCCGGCCTCAGGTCAGCCCGCTCGACACGCCGCAGCGTGATGGCGCCGTCGCGGCGGTCGCCCAGTTCCCAGGCACGCATCAGCGCGGCACCGTGATTTTGGCGGCCTCGATGATCTTCTTGAAATTAGCGACATCCTGCCGCATGAAGACGCCCATCTCGTCACTGCCGCTGCCCACCACCGCGAAGCCCTGGGACAGCAGCTTGTCCTTGATCTCTGGCGAGTTCACCGCCTTGGAAAATTCCGAACTGAGGCGGTTGACGATGTCGCGCGGCACGCCCGCCGGCGCCAAGATGCCGAACCAGGAGTTGACCTCGTAGCCCGGCAGGCCCGACTCGGCCATGGTCGGCACCTCGGGCAGCTGCGGCGAGCGCTGCGCGCTCGTCACCGCCAGCGGGCGCACCTTGCCGGCGCGGATGTGGGGGATGGAGGTGGCGGGCTGGTCGAACAGCATGGTCACCTGGCCGCCCAGAATCGCGTTCATGGCCTGCGCGGCGCCGTTGTAGGGGACCATCACCACATCGACGCCCGCCATCACCTTCATGAGCTCGCCCGAGAGATGCGGCGCACTGCCGATCGAGCCGGTGCCGTAGTCGAGCTTGCCCGGCTGGGCCTTGGCCATGGCCAGCAGTTCCTTGACCGATTTGGCCTGCACGCCAGGGTGGACCAGCAGCACGTTCGGCTGCAGCACCAGCAGCGAAATGGGCGTGAAGTCCTTGAGCACGTCGTAGACCATCGTGTCTTTTTGCAGCGTCTGGTTCACCGTCAGGGGTGTGCCGCCGATGACGATGGTGTAGCCGTCCGGAGCCGCGCGCTGCACAAACTGGGTGCCCACCACGCCACTGCCACCGGCGCGGTTGTCGACCACCACAGGCTGGCCCAGGCCTTCAGACAACTTTTGCTGCAGCATGCGGGCGATCAGATCGTTGCCACCGCCGGGGCCGAAGGGAACGACCAGGCGGATGGGCTTGGACGGCCAGGCTTGAGCCTGGGCCGCGGTACAGGCACCCAGAGCCAGAGTGGCCGCAATCAGGCCGCCGGCAAGGCGCTTGAAGATGGTGATGGCAGATGACATGAAATACCCCCGTGCAAGTGGATGAATGTCAGGGCAGTCAGAGCGGCGCGAGCCGCTTGACCAGATCGGGCTTGAGCACCTTACCGCCGGCATTGCGCGGCAGTTGGTCGACCACGAAGACCTGGCGCGGTACCTTGTAGGGCGCCAGGCGCCGCCGGCACAGGGCGAGGAGTTCGGCGGGGTCCACCGGCTCGCGCAGCACCACAAAGGCGGCCACCTCTTCGTCGAACTCACGCGAGGGCCAGCCCACAACGGCGGCGTCGGCCACACTGGCCTCGTTGAGCAGCGCGGTCTCGATCTCTTGCGGGTAGATATTGATTCCCCCGCGAATGATCATGTCCTTGGCCCGGCCCTTGAGGAAGAGGAAGCCCTCGTCGTCAAAGTTACCCAGGTCGCCTGGGTAGAACCAGCCCTCGCGAAAGGCGTCCTTGCCAGCCTCGGGATCACGGTGGAAGCCGTCGGCCACGGCCGGGCCCCGGTAGCGGATGCGGCCGACCTGCCCCGCCGGCACAGGGCGATGGTCTTCGTCGACCACCTGCACCTCCACGCCAAAAACCGGCCGGCCCACAGATTCCCCGTGGTGCAGTTGATCGTCAGCCGACAGTACCGACACGCCTCCGCCCTCGGTGGAGCTGTAGTACTCCAGGAAGTTGGGGCACAGGTCTTCACGGATGCGGCGACGCTCCCAGCCGGTGAGCGCAGAACCGGAGGAGATCAGCGTCTTCAGGCGCTTGAGCGGGGCCAGCGGCGCGGGATCGGCGTCCAGCAGGCGGCGCAGCAGCGTGGGCACCAGGAACAAGATGGTGGCCTGGGTGCGCGCCACCTCCGCAGCCAGCTGCGCGGGATCGTAGGGCGGCGGGAACAGCACCACGGTGCCGCCCACGTACAAGGTGGACATGGTGAAGGCGCGGCCGCCGCCAAAATACAGCGGCGTGGCATTGAGGTAGGTCTCGCGACTGCCGAAGCCCAGGTCCACCCAATGCGTCCAGAAACGGTTGAAAAATTTATGATGCGTGGCCATCGGGCCCTTAGGCCGGCCGGTGGTACCTGACGACAAAGACAGCGTGAGCCCGCGCTCGCCGTCGGCAAACTCGCGCTCGGCATCGGTGGCAGCGACCTGCGCTTGCCAGCTTGCGCCCACTTCGATGCAGCGCGCCCCGGCAATGCTGGCGCCCGGCTCCACCATCACTGCCGCCGCCCCGAAATGCCGGGTCAGGTTTTGCTGCTCCGATTCGGTCCAGCGGCAGTCCATCGGCAAGATGGTCGCGCCCGCGCGCGTCACCGCCCAAAGCATGAGCACATGCTCCATGCTGTCGCGCAGCGCCACGCCCACGATCTGTCCGGGTTGCACGCCCAGGTCCAGCAGGCGGGCTGCCCTTTGCCGCACCGCCAACTCCAAAGTCCGGTAGTCCAGCACCTCCTGGCCATACACCAGCGCCGGCTTGGTGGGCCGCTGACGCGCGTGCAGGGACAACTGATCAGCCAGATTGGCCTGCGGCTGCCGGGCAGTCGTCATTGGCGCGCCACCTTGTTGCCCCGCTCATCCAGGCCGTAGACGCGCAGCACGTTGTCGCGCAGCATCTTGCGCTTGGGAATCGGGCGCAGTTGCAGCGCCTCGATTTGCTGGCGGGTCTTCTCAAAGTCCAAGACCGGAAAGTCGGTGCCAAAAATTACCTTGTCTTGGCCGAAGGTGTTGATGTACTGCAGGAAAGCCGGCGGCCAGTAGGCCGGCGCGTGCGCGTCGGTGCCGATGTAGACATTGGGGTGCTTCCAGGCCATGGCGATCATCTCCTCGGTCCAGGGGATGCCGACGTGGATGCCAATCAGCTTGAGCTCGGGGAAGTCGCAGGCCACCGCGTCCAACGTGATGGGCCGCCCCACGCTGCGCAGCCGGTGCGCAGGGTCGTAGATCATGGACTGGCCCACCTGCAACTGCACGGGAATATCGAGCTCCACGCACTTGGCATAAAAGGGATACCACCGTGCATGGTCGGGTGCCAGTTCAAACCAGTGCGGGTAAAAGTGCGCGCCAATAAAGCCATGCTCGCGCACCGCCTGCTCGAGCTGCCGCACGCCGTCCATGCCCTCGGTGGGGTCCAAGCCGGCCAAGCCGTAAAAGCGATCCGGGTAGCGATTGACTGCGTCGGCCACCATCGCATAGGGGATGTGGTAACTGGCCTTGTGCATCAGCGGGCCAACCTTGGTGGCAATCAGGAAAGCGCGCTCAATGCCGGCGGCGTCCATGCGCCGCAGCTTTTCGTCCAGCGAGACGCCGTGCAGCGTGTTGTCCTTGACCTTCATCTTGCCGCCGAAGAAAGCGTCGCGCTGAGGCCGGATGGCATGGGCCTCGGTGGTCCAGAGGTTGACCACCGCGTCAATGGCCAGAATGTCGTGTGTCATGGGGATGGCGCCGCCGTCACCGGCTGCTGCAAAAAATCTTCGAACTGCGCGGCGGTAGCGGCCAACGCGGCGGGGGAGCCGACGCCTTCGGTCAGCAGCGGCTTGGCGCGCGGCATCAGCGCCTGCGCCTGCTCAAAATAGGCCATGAACATATCGGTGCGGGCGCAGGCCAGCAGCGTCGGCACCGCCACCAGGGGCAGGCGCGGTACCTTGTCATAGGCGATGGCAGCGCGGTAGGGCAGCGGGTAGGTGCGGGCGGCTTTGAGCACCTCCACCACCTTGTCGTGCAGATCGTGCGCACCCGGCAGACCCAGATGGCGCCGGTTG
>CANHGF010000170.1 GCA_947460065.1 Comamonadaceae bacterium | reverse complement strand
TCGCTCGTGGATCAAGCCGCGGATGGCTTCGTCAGTAGCCAGCAGTTCAAAAATCCCGGTGCGTCCGCTAAATCCGCTGTGCCCGCAGTGCGTGCAGCCGCTGCCCTGGCAATGGCTGCACAGCTTGCGCACCAGACGCTGGGCTAGCACGCCCAATAGAGAGGAGCTCAGCAAGAAGGGCTCGATGCCCATGTCGGTGAGCCGGGTGACCGCGCTGACGGCGTCATTGGTGTGCAAGGTGGCCAGCACCAGGTGGCCGGTCAGCGAGGCCTGGATGGCGATCTGCGCGGTTTCAAAGTCGCGGATCTCGCCGATCATGATGATGTCCGGGTCCTGCCGCAAGATGGCCCGCAGCGCGCGCGCAAAGTCCAGCTCGATGCGCGCGTTGACCTGGGTCTGACCGATCCCGGGCAGCTCGTACTCGATGGGGTCTTCCACCGTCATGATGTTGCTGCGCGTGGCGTCGAGCTCACCCAGGGCCGCATACAGCGTGGTGGTCTTGCCCGAGCCGGTTGGACCGGTGACCAGTACCAGACCGTGAGGCTGCTGCACCAGCGTTTCGAAGCGGCTCAGGGTCTGACCCTGCATGCCCACATCGCGCAGGCGAAGGCGTTGGCCGGACTTGTCGAGCAGGCGCAGCACCGCCCGCTCGCCATGCGCGCTGGGCAGGGTGGAGACGCGCACATCGACCGCGCGGGTGCCGATGCGCAGCGAGATGCGGCCGTCTTGCGGTAGGCGCTTTTCAGCGATGTCGAGCTCAGCCATGATCTTCAGGCGCGAGATCAGGGCCGCGTGGAGCCCGCGATGGGGCTGCACCACCTCGCGCAGCGTGCCGTCGATGCGAAAGCGCACCGAAGAGTGCTGCTCATAGGGTTCGATGTGGATGTCGCTGGCACCGTCGCGGGCGGCCTGGGTGAGCAGGGCGTTGAGCATGCGGATGATGGGCGCATCATCGGCCATCTCCAGCAGGTCTTCCACCGCCGGCAACTCTTGCATCATGCGCGACAGGTCCACATCGGACTGCACTTGGTTGACCACCGCCGCCGCGCTCGACTCCCCCTGCGCGTAAACGCTGCTGATGCGCTGCACCAATTCTTCAGCCGGCAGGTGTTCCAGCTCCAGCGGCATGGCCCCGCTGCCGTGGCAGCGCATCACCTCGGCCAGGGACTGGCGCTGGCTGCGCCCGCTGACCCACAAAGTCAGGCGGCCGCCGTTTTCGCCCAGCAGCAGCTCGGCGCTGCGGGCAAAGGCATAGGGCAAGAGGTAACGCATGGCCTCAGGGCTTGGCTGGCGCCGCAGGGGCGGGCGCTGCACCCGGTGCCAATGCGGGGGCCAGGCCCGAAGGCGGGCTGCCCGTGCCAACTGGCGCCAGCATCGGCGCGCTTTGTACGCGCATGGTCGGGCTGGCCGGTGGCTGCGCACCTTGCTGCAGGCCGCGCATCATGTCGTAGCGGTCGATGGACAGGGCTTGGCTGGCGGCGGCATCGCGCACCACCACCGGCCGAAGAAAGACCATCAAATTGCTCTTGCTGCGTTTGCGCGACTCGTTGCGAAAAAGGACGCCCAGCAGGGGAATGTCGCCCAGTCCGGGCACCTTGTCTTCGTTGCCTGAAAACTCGTCCTGCAGCAAACCACCGAGCACCACCACGCTGCCGTCTTCGACCAGCACATTCGATTCGATCGACCGCTTGTTGGTGATCAGGCCGCTGGAGTTGGTGGTCGGCGAGATGCTGGAGACTTCCTGGAAGATTTGCAGCTTGACGGTGCCGTTCTCACTGATCTGCGGCTTGACCCTCAGCGTCAGGCCAACATCGCGCCGCTCGATGGTTTGGAAAGGATTGACCGAGCCGCCCGAGCCGGAGTTGGCGCTGGTGTACTGGCCGGTGATGAAGGGCACATTCTGGCCGACCACGATCTTGGCCTCTTCGTTGTCCAGGGTGAGCAAGGTGGGCGTAGAAAGGATGTTGCCATCGCCACTTTCCTGTAGGAAGCGGCCCAGCATGCCCAGGGTGTAGACGCCGCCAGTGCGGTTGAAAAACCCGAAATTGATGCCGCGCCCTGGCGCGACGCTGCCGCTGGCACCCTGGGTTTGCAGGGTGATGATGTTGTTGCCGCCGGTGCCGAAATTGGTGCCCAGAAAACCGATGGTGCCGTCGCCCTTGCTGCCCAGCGGGCCTTGCCATTGAATGCCGAATTCCTCGGCTTTGTCGGCCCGTACCTCAACGATCAGGCTCTCGACCAGCACCTGCGCCCGGCGGGTGTCGAGCTGTTCGATGACGGCGCGCAATTGCCGGTACAGCGGCTCAGGCGCACTGATGATCAGCGCGTTGGTGGCCGGGTCGGCCTGAATTTGCCCGCCGGTTGAGGGCGCAGTGGCGGTGCTGCTGCTTGCCGGACTGCCGGCCGGTGTCTGCTGCGCACCTGCGCTTGCCTGAGCAGTACCGGATGTACGGCCGTCGGCCGCTGCGATGGCTGCGCGCAGCGTGACTGCCAGCTTGGTGGCGTCGGCGTTCTTGAGATAGACCACATGGATATTGCCGCTGGGGCCAGCCTGGCTGCTGGGCTGGTCCAGGCGTTCGACCAGGCTGCGGGCCAGTGCCAGGCGGGCCGGGTTGGCCGCCCGGATGACGACCGCGTTGGCCCTGGGCTCGGCCAGCAGCGTGGTGCGGTAGCTGGTGTCGGCTTGGCCCTGCGGCGCGCCAGTGGCAGCACCTTGGGATTCGATCAGCCGGCTGACCAGTGGCACCAGATCCGCTGCAATCGCGTGCTTGAGCACCACAATTTCCAGGTCGCTGGCGTTGGGCACGTCCAGCGCGGCGATGATGCGTCCGACCCGCTGCAGGTTGTCGGCATAGTCGGTGACCACCAGCGAGTTGTTGCCCGGGTTGACGTTGATGGTGTTGTTGGGGCTGATCAGCGGGCGCAGCACCGGCACCAGGTTGTTGGCACTTTCATGGCTGAGCCGGAAGATCTGGGTGACGATTTGGTTACCCACTGTGGTGGGTGTCTTGTCGGTGACGCTGCCGCCCTGCAGCTTGGCCTCCGCCTCGGGCACCACCTTGTAAAGGCCTGCAGTCTCCACCACGGCAAAACCTTGTAATCGCAGCGCAGCCAGGAACTGGTTGTAGGCGGTGGCCTTGCTGACGGGGCGGTCGGTGTTGAGGGTGACCGTGCCTTTAACCCGCGGGTCGAGCACCACGCTGCGGCCGGTGATCAGGGCCATGGCACGGGCGACCTCGCCAATATCGGTGTTGCTAAAGCTCAGCGAAACCATATCGCCGGCGGCCAGCCGGGCCGCTGCTGTCGGTGGGCTGGCCACCACCGGACCTGCCGCGCTTGCCGGGGGCGGCCCGGGGGGATTGGCCGCTGCGGTGCGCGGCGGCAGTGTTGGACTTTGCGCCCAGGCGATGGCCGACAGTGCCAAGCTGAGCGCGGCTGCGGTCGGGACGGTGTTGCGATTCATGGGGAGACCCTCAACCGATGGTGATATTGGAGCGCGCGCCCTCGCGCCGTCCGATGATATTGAGCACATTGCCCAGCGCCGGCTCCAGCGCCGGCTCGGTGCTGGCCTGGCCTTGAAAGCGCCAGCGCCCGGCCAGTCATTGCCCCTGCCCCTGCAGTTGCAGGGCGCCTTCGACGGTGGTGAGTGTGACCTGAACCTGTTGGGCCGCTTGCAGGTTCAAGCGGTAATTGCCCATAGGACTGACGGTGGATAGGGCCGAACCCAGGTTTTGCAGATCCAGCATGGCTGCGCCCTGCAACTGGGCCTGACCCGCGTTCCATCGCCAATGCAGGCCCTGCGTCTGCAATTGCAGCGTGCCGCTGGGCTTTAGGGTGTTCCAGGGCGTGCCCAGGCCGCTGAGGATGTCGGCCGGCCAGAGCGATTGTTGGTCGGCCAGGCTCAGGCGCGCAGCGCCGCCCTCCCAGCCCAGGCTGATGCGCAGCGGCTGGCTCATGCAGCACAGGGCCTTGAGGTCCAGGTTCACAGCGTTCCAGTTCAGGCCCAGCCGCCACTCGATGCGTTCGGGCAGCGGGGCCCGATCGCGGCTGCCCGGCCCGCCGGTAAGCAGCAGCCGCCCCGATCCCTGCCAGACGGTGCCCCGCGCGTCCAGCAGTTGCAGATGGCCGCTGGCGGCCACCCCGGCAGCGAGCCAGCGCGCCGGCGCCAGGGCGAGCAGCGCCAGGCTTAAGCCCAGCAGTAATCCCAAGCAGGCCGCAAGCCAGGATCCAGCCCGCGCGCCCGGCCTGACTCGGGCTTGTCGGTCGGAGACAGCAGGTTCGCGTCTGGCCATGGTCAGGGCAATTCCAAGGTCATGCGGCCCGTCCAGAAACCAGGCTCGCTCTCCTGCAAATTGGCTTGCACCACCCGGGCACCGATCTGCGGGCCGAGCGCTTGCAGCCAGGCCGCCAAGGCGGCGATGGGAACGCGCGGCAGGTCGACGGTCACCCGTTGGCCCTCGCTGCTGAGCTGAGCGCCCAAATCCTTGACCGACTTGCTCAAGGCGTCCCGGCTCTGCGCCGGATCGATGCGGGCCTGTTTTTGCAGGGCCTGCGCACGAGCTTGCAGCGCCAGCATGATGCTGCGCTGCTGCTCGGCCTGTAGGCGGCTGCCTGGTGCCTGCTGCCACAGCCGCCAGGCCGGCCCCAGTGCGAAAGTCCAGAACAGCGCGACCAGCACCACTGCGGCCGCAGCCGACAGCAGCAGCCGCTCGCGCGGAAGGCGTGACTGCCACAGTTGCCGGGCCCTGATCAGGACTGGGTTCATGGCGAACGCACTAACATTTGCCACTGCTGGCCCTGGCCTTGCAACTGGTAGCCGCGCAGGGCCAGGGCCGATTGAAGCGTTGCCACCTGAGACGCTGGCAAGGGCCAGTCGCCCAGCGCCAACTGCCCGCTGCTGTAGTCCAGGCGCTTGATCGGCGGCGCGCCGGCTTGCGCCAGCACGGAAAGCATCACCCCCAGGTCGCCGGCCTGCGGGCTACCGCTGGCCAGGGCCAGGGCCTGCACCTCGCGCTGCATTTGCTGCACCGGCTCGATGATGAGCTTGACCTGCGGGAAGCTGCTGCGCAGGATGGCCTGTATCTCTTGCTGCCGCGATTTTTGCTGGCTCGACTCCTGCCAGGCCCAGCCCATCAGCCCCAGCGCCTGTGCCAGAACCAGCACCAGCAGGCCCCAGCGCAGGGGACGCCACTGAGCAGACTGCCAGACTTGGGACCAGGCCCGCAGCACCTTTTGGCGCCCTTGGCCGCCGGCCTTGGCTGCCAGATCGAACTGCGCCAGATTCCAATCGGACTGCGCTGCCTGCCATAGGCGCTGGGCGGGACTGATCAACTGAGCTGGCCGATGCAGCCCTTCCTGCGCCGCCTCGGCCAATGCGGGTTCGGCCCACAGGGGCGCAGATTTGGCGTTGGCCAGTGTCGCGGCCCAGCTTTGCAGGGCTTCGTGCAGGGGCTGGCGCAGGTGGGCCACCAACACCCCTTGCTCATCGACGTGCACCAGTTGGGCCTGCTCGGCCTGACCGATAAGATACGTAGCGGTCGCCCCGGGTTCAAATTCAGGGACGATCCTTTGCACACTGCGTCCGGCTGCGTTCAGCACGGCGAGGGCCTCTTGCAGCCAGGTTTTTTGGCATACCGCTACCCAGCTGGTCGTGCCAGCTTGTGCGCCCGGGGCCAGGGCCATGTGCAGCTGCGAAGGCTCGCTCAGCAGTTGGTCTTCCAGCAAGCCGGCCAGAGCCTGCTGCCAGCGTTGCTTGGGCAAGCGCGGCAGCGTCGCCTGGTGCCAAGACAGCATGGCAGCCGGCACGACCAAAACCAGTTCCCGCGCAGCCGGCCATTGTTCGGGCAGGCCCTCGAGACGCCGGGCATCCGACGGCCTCAAGCCCTCGGGCCTGTCGAGGCCGCTGGTGATCAGCCAGGCAGACCAGGGCTCTCGCGGATCAGTTGGCGGGCAGGCGAGGAGGAGGCTCATGGGTCAGGGCTGGACCGCTGTCAGGGTAAAACTGTATTGTAGGCAGGGCCTGCGCAAGGCGGCCTTGTTGGCGTAGTTCGAAAGCCTCGCGGTGGGTC
>CANHGF010000169.1 GCA_947460065.1 Comamonadaceae bacterium | reverse complement strand
AGATGAGATCTGCCGGGGCCTTGAGCCCCCTAAAGAGTCGTTCAAGACCAGGACGTTGATAGGTCAGGTGTGGAAGCGCAGTAATGCGTTAAGCTAACTGATACTAATTGCTCGTGCGGCTTGACCCTATAACTTTGATGGTTCTCGAATGCCATCAGGGTTGTTATGCCAAGTGACGCAATCAAAATGGTGTGCTGTGTGCGCACCTTCTCTGAATATCGTTGATACAACTCTATGAATCTTGGTGGTTTGCTTATGGGCAAGTCACCGACCCTTTATGCCTGATGACCATAGCAAGTTGGTACCACTCCTTCCCATCCCGAACAGGACAGTGAAACGACTTAGCGCCGATGATAGTGCGGATTCCCGTGTGAAAGTAGGACATCGTCAGGCTCTTACAGCCTGCAACGCGCCCAGCCTCTTCGAAAGAATAGGTTGGGCGTTTTGTTTTTTACGCTCCACATTCGTTCTTCATCTTCTGTCAGCACCATTGATCCTTGATTTATCGAGGATCTAATACAATCGTGGCTGGCTTATCGATAGGCATGCTCACACTCAGTCCGATTCAGGTCCCAAAGGCCTCCGATGTTCTCGCCGACAGCCTGCGAGAACAGATTTTGGATGGCCGCTTGCGTGTGGGCGCTATCCTTCCGAACGAGCGCGATCTGGCCGAGCGGGCCGGGTTGTCACGGGCCTCTGTGCGCGAGGCTCTGCGCATCCTGGAGGTGGAAGGTCTGATCGCCACCCGCACTGGCCGAAACGGCGGCTCTGAGGTCATCAGGCCCAGCCTTGCCACCATTGAGCGCACCATCGGAATTTTTATCCGCGGCCAAAACATCAGGCTGGCATCGGTGCTGGAGGTGCGCGAAGCCATAGAGCCCCATGCCGCCCGTCTGGCTGCTCTGCACAGAACCGAGCAAGACTTGGCAAACCTGCACGCGTGCCATCAGCGCTTGGTCCAGCACATCGACGACGTCGGCGCTTTTCTCCGGGCCAACCTGGACTGGCATGTCAGCGTGGTGCTTGCTGGACATAACGAATTGCTGAGCGCCTTTGTCAGCGCGTTTGCACAGACCGTCTACCAGGCTACCGATTTGCAGGAATTTAGCCCGCCTGAGATCCGCCGCACGGTGGCGCGGGCGCATCAAAGCGTCATGGACGCGATCAAAGTCGGCGACGCTGACGCGGCCTGGCGCCGTATGGCCCGCCATGTCGGCGCTTATGTTCACCGCGTCAAGGACATGGGGCCGAGCGGCTTGCCCCCCGTCTGAGCTTTTCTCGCCGATCCCGGCGAATTCCAAGTGGCGAATTTTCCCGCTATTCAAGCCCAAGACTCTAAAAAAAGTCACTAAAACTGACTTTGCCAGCAATTGAGACAAAGATCACCGTATCGAGGACTCAGTTCGAGGGAAAACCCGGGTAAATTTCTTGATATGGTCTGACCAAATCAAGGTTGTGCCAAATATGATGTGGCTCTGTTCGCATAGCCCACCATGCTGGATCTGACACCCATAGACATTCCCAAGGCCGCAGACGTGCTGGCTGATGTTCTACGTGAGCAAATTCTCGACGGGCAGCTGGGTGTCGGGGCGACCCTGCCCAGCGAGCGGGAGCTGGCGCTTCAGTCCGGCTTGTCCCGGGCCACCGTGCGCGAGGCCCTGCTCATCCTGGAGGTCGAGGGGCTGGTGATGACGCGCACTGGCCGCAGCGGTGGCACCGAGGTCATGCGCCCACGTACCGAAACGGTCCAGCGTTCCATACGAACCTTCATCCGCGGCCAGGGCATACGCTTTGAGTCGGTGCTGCAAGCCCGCGAAGCCATTGAGCCGCAGTCCGCGCGTCTAGCAGCTTTGCACCACACGGACGAGGACTGGGCCGGTCTTGTCGAGCGGCACCGCCATATTCAAGAATGCATTGCCGATGTACCCGCATTTTTGCAGGCCAACTTGCAGTGGCATGTGAGTCTGGTCAGAGCCAGTCATAACGAGTTGCTGATCGCCTTCACCCAGGCCATTTCGCAGGCGGTCTATGAGGCCACCGATCTGCGGGGTTTTAACTCGCCCGAGGTGCGCCAGGCGGTGGTTCAGGCCCATCAAAGGGTGATGGACGCGATCGAGCAGCGAGACGGAGATGCCGCGTGGCGGCGCATGGGCCGCCATGTCGGTGCTTATGTTGAGGCGGTGGACAAGAGAAGCAAAGAGGCGGCGGCCCAGCGCCTGAATCGCCCGGGCAGTGCAAGCAGAAAAAACTTTGAATAGGCCAACGAACATCCCGCATTAAAGCGGGAGCCGTGAGCAACAGGGCACAGTGCCATTGCTCGATAAAGAACGCGGGAACCCGCAAGGGTGGGAGGAGTAAAGATGATCGATATCACCTGTCAGGGCGGCACATCCGCCTGCGCCGCAGGCCTGGGCACCCAAGTGGGCCGCCGGCTATGGGTGGCCTTGCTGCTGTCGGCCGCAGCGATGAGTACTGCCTGGGGCCAGGGCGCGCCGGCAACTTATCCGAGCGGGCCGGTAAAGATCGTTGTGCCCTTCGGGCCGGGCAGCGGTTCGGACATCGCCACGCGGTTGATGGCGCAGCACCTGAGCACGGCACTTAAGCAGGCCGTGGTGGTGGAAAATCGCCCCGGTGCCAATGGTGCCATCGCCACCATGGCGGTGGCACGAGCCAACCCCGATGGTCTGACCTTGCTGTTGGGAACCAGCGGAACGCATGGGGTCAATCCGGGCCTGGTGGCTAAGCTGGGCTACGACCCGGTCAAGGATTTCGCTCCGGTCGGGCTGATCGCCACCTTTTCCAGCTTTTTGGTGGTGCACCCGTCAGTGCCCGCGCGCACGCCGGCCGAGTTGCTGGCCTATGTCAAAGCCAACCCGAAGGTCGTGACTTTTGCGGCCGGCAATACCTCCAGCCTGATGATGGGCGAGATGTTTGCACGCCGTGCTGGGGCTGAAATGCTGCGCGTGCCCTATCAAAGTAATCCGCTCGGACTGACCGATGTGATCGCAGGCCGGGTGATGGTGATGTTCCCCGACATCAGTTCGAGCATGGCCCATGTCAAATCCGGTGCGGTACGTGCCCTGGGCGTGGTCAGCATGGGCGGGCGCAGCTCCCAGGCCCCGGATCTGCCCAGTCTGGTGGAGACGGGCATCGCTGACTTCAACTTCGTCGGCTGGATAGGCCTTTTCGCGCCGACCGGTACGCCCGAGCCCATCGTCAAGAAAGTTGCCGAAGAACTCGAGCGCTTGGTCAAGAGCCCCGAGATCGCGCAGCGCCTGGGTCAGATCGGTGCCGATCCCTACTGGATGGGCCCGACTGAGTTCGGCGGGTTTGTGCGCTCGGAAGTCGAGCGCATGAAGCGCCTGCTCACCTCCATTGGCGTGCAGCCGCAATAAGGCTGCGGCACCACTGAGCGGTCCCCCATGCCCTTGCATCCCTTCATTGCCGCTGAACTGTCGGCCGCTTCTAGCGCTGGAGTACTGCCTTATCACCAGCTGCCGATAGAGCAGGCGCGCGCGCAAATGAAGAAGGCCTACGCGCGCCAGAGCGTCATCGAGCTGGCACAGGTGCGTGACTTACAGGTACGCGGTCCGGCCGGGCCCTTGGATGTGCGCATCTACACGCCCGCGTCGGACAATTCGACCTTGCCCCTGACGGTGTTTTTCCATGGCAGCGGCTTTTGCTGCCTGGACCTCGATACCCACGACGAGATCTGCAGGCGCCTGGCCCTGGGCTCGGGGACGGTGGTGGCCTCGGTGGACTACCGGCTGGCGCCCGAGCACCCCTTTCCCGCCGGGCCTGATGACTGCCTGGCCGCCACCCGGGAACTGGTCGCCTTGGCCGCAGGCCTGGGCGCCGATGGCGCCGCCCTGAGCCTGGCCGGTGACAGCGCTGGCGCCTGCCTGGCAGCCGTCACTGCGCTGCGCTTGCGCGATGAGGACGGACCCAAGGCCCAGGCGCTGGTGCTGTGGTACCCAGTGACAGACCATCCCAGCGCGCAGTGGCCCTCTTACCAGCACTACGCGCAGGGTTACGGCCTGAGCGCGCAGGGCATGGCCTGGTTCTGGACGCATTACCTCCAAGACCCCGCACTGGCATCGCACCCTCACGCCAGCCCCTTGCGCGCGGCCGACTTGCGCGGTATGCCAGCCACCTGGCTGATGGCTGCCGAGTACGACGTGCTGTGCGACGAGGGCCTGGCCTTTGCCGAGCGCCTTCGGCAGGCCGATGTGCTGGTGCAGTCACACTGCGCGCCGGGGCTCAACCACGGCTTTCTCAAACACGCTGCCCGCCTGCAGCCGGCGGACGAGGGCATGGCCCGCGCCTGCGCTTGGCTGCGCGACACACATCGTGCGAGCGCAGCGCGCGCCCACAACAGTAATCATATCGGGCCCAGGGCCTGAGTTTCAGACAGGAGTCAACAGATGACAGGAACCGTAGGCATCGACGTCGGTGGAACGTTCACCGACTTGTATTTTTCAGGCAGCGACGGCAAGCCGCACCAAATTCTCAAGGTGCCATCCACCCCGCACGATCCCTCAGTGGGCCTGCTCAATGCGCTGCAGGCCGCAGGCCTGCGCCCCAATGAGCTGGACGCCATCTTGCATGGCACCACCATTGCCACCAACGCGGTGATCGAGCGCAAGGGCGCGCGCTGCGCGCTGATCACCACCCGTGGATTTCGTGACCTCATCGAACTCGGTCGCCGCGACCGGCCCACTATGTACGGGCTCGAGGGCGTGCACGAGCCCCTGGTGCCACGTGAGCTGCGTTTTGAGGTCGACGAGCGCCTCGACTACGAGGGCAAGGTCTTGCAGCCCTTGGACGAAGCGGGTCTGCGAGCCGTTGCTCAGGAATTGCAGGCGCGCCAGGTCGAGTCGGTGGTGATTGCCTTCATGCACGCCTATGCCAACACTGCGCATGAGGACCAGGCGCGCGCCATCCTGGCCCAGATCAACCCAGCTTGGGAGCTGGTGACGGCGACTTCTGTGGTGCGTGAGTACTACGAGTTCGAGCGCACCAGCACGGCGGTGGTTCAGGGCTTTTTGCAGCCCCTGGTGGCGCGTTATGCCAAGAACCTGGCTGAAAAGCTCAAAGGCTGGGGTTACGAGCGCGAAGTAGCCATCATGCAGTCCAACGGCGGCGTGGCGCCGCTGCGCCAGTTGGGCCAGCGTTCGGCCTACATCGTGCGCTCCGGCCCGGCTGCCGGTGTCACCGCTGCTGCGCTGATTGCCGCCGAATCGGGCTTTAGCCATGTGATTACCGGCGACATGGGTGGCACCAGTTTTGATGTGGCTGTCATCATCAATGGCAAGCCCGAGGTCGCCGAGCTGACTAACCTCGATTTCCGCATCCCGCTGCGCCTGCCGATGATCGATGTGCACACCATCGGCGCTGGCGGTGGCTCCATCGCCCACCTCGACCGCGGCGGCATGCTGCAGGTCGGCCCGCGCAGCGCCGGTGCGGTGCCCGGCCCGGTCGCCTACCGCCGCGGCGGCACCGAGCCCACGGTGACCGACGCCAATGTGGTGCTCGGCCGCATCAACCCGGAAAGCCGCATGAACGGCGACGGCAGCACACTCAATGTGGAGGGCGCGCGCAAGGCGGTGGCCGACCTGGGTGAAAAGCTGGGCCTGGGCATGGAGCAGACCGCCGAGGCAATTTTGGCGGTGGTCAACCAGCGCATGGCCGGCCGCATGCGGCTGATGTCCATTGAGCGAGGCCTGGACCCGCGTGACTTCGCGCTGGTGGCCTTTGGCGGCGCAGGGCCTTTGCACGGCGGCGCGCTGATCCGCGAGGTGGGCGTGAGCACCATGCTGGTACCGCAATACCCGGGTGTGCTCTGCGCGCTGGGCTGTGCCTATGCCGACCTGCGTTACGACATTTCGCAGACGGTGGAAAAGCGCTTGGAGGCGATAGCCGCCGCTGACCTGTCGGCCATCTTCGAGCGACAGCGCGAACAGGCCCAGCAGCAGATCCGCGACAGCCAGGTGCCGGTCGACTCGGCCGCATGGGAGAG
Organism: Comamonadaceae bacterium; assembly: GCA_947460065.1. Classification (GTDB taxonomy): domain Bacteria; phylum Pseudomonadota; class Gammaproteobacteria; order Burkholderiales; family Burkholderiaceae_C; genus Polaromonas. The sequence goes on along the minus strand of CANHGF010000169.1, from coordinate 52 downwards.
CACGACCGAGCCGACCGGCACCTGGCTGTCGCGGATCTGCTGCTGGGCCTGT